>JBEEGK010000216.1:0-6066 GCA_041166845.1 Acidobacteriaceae bacterium | reverse complement strand
AATCCGAAGTGCGCGAACTGCATGGTGCACAGCGGATACGAAGCGTCGGCGGTGAACCATACTTTCGGATCGCTCGAAGGATTCTGGTCCACCGTGAAAGCAACGCTGTTCTCTCGCTATGCGGACGAGGGCGCATTGCGGCTGCTGGACGAGCCTGCGACTTCTAATCATTCGCTGGTTCAGATTGCATCCACTGCTAATGAGGAAGTACTTGAGGAGACTCGAGCATGACGGTGGACAGCGCAGCGCCAGTAAATGCACCAGATCCGAATGCGCTGGAAGTCGCTCCCGGACGAGAAAGAGAAAAACTTCAAGGCTGGATTCCGGCGCTCGCCACCGAACACGAGATTCGCGGCGCCCTGGAAAAAGCTTTCGACTATCGCGGCGACATCACACTGACGAAAAAAGACGGTACGGAAATCGCAGGCTACCTCTACGACCGGCGCAGCGGAACGACGCTGGCTGAGTCTTACGTCCGCATATTGCCAGCCAATGGAAGCCCGAGGGTCTTGATCTCTTTCGCGGATATCGCCGCGCTAGCTTTCACCGGACGAGACACCGCCGCCGGAATTAGCTTCGAAGCCTGGATCAAAAAATACAAAGAGAAGAAGGCAGCCGGCGAAAAGAATATCGGATTGCATCCCGAAGCGCTTGAGTAGATCGGAAACAAGAAGCAGGTCCCTCGACTTCGCTCGGGATGACAGATTTAATTTGAATTGACGAAAATCCCCACCGAGGGACCTGCTTCTTCTTGCATCGCTATCGAGCCCGCTTCCCCACCCCAAAACTTAAATTCTCAATCAACCCGTTCACTTCGTCTTCACTCCCTGCAATAAACGTAAACGAAACAATTGTCCCCTTCTCTAAAATCACCAGGGAACTCTGATACATGGTGAGATTACCTCTCGGTTTGCTGAAGTCCCCGCGGACCAGCGCTTTCGCACCCAGGGAAAATACGTACGGCTGACGAATGACCTTGAACCCCTTGGCGATTGTGAGTTCCTGCAAAGGCCCGAAATAATCGGCCGCCGTCTTTAGCCCTCGGTAGGAAGACGCGCTCTCGCTCGCGATCACGACTGCAGCGTTGATTTCTTCACCGCGCGTCTCCGGAGGCCGCTGGAATATTGCCAACAAAACCTTAGAAGTCCCCTCGTCACTGCTCTGCTGCATGTCCTGAGTGCGATCTTCCCATCCAAAAGGGACTTTGTAAGTAAATCCGAATGCTGGATTGCGATAGGCGCCGTTTAAAACTCCTTCGCCGGCAGCGGAGGCTTGCTGCTTGTGATGAGCAGCCTGGGACGATGGGGATTTCGGAGACTCTGTCTGGGATAACGCGGGGAGGCACAGTATCAAAGCACAAAAAAGAATATCTGCCCGCAAAGTCAACATTGAGCCATCTTAACGTAAGCCCGTCGAGAGGCTCCGCTCTCTCACACCCTATGCCGTTACTGGCTGCGTGCAATTGGCGCAGCGGCGCGCATCAATGGGAATCTCGCTAAGGCATTCTGGACACTTCTTCGTCGTAGGATCGGCAGGCACCGGAGCCTTGCGCATCCGTTTCACCAGCGCGTTGAGTGGAGTGATGACAAAAAAGTAAACTGCCCCAGCTATCAGCAAAAATGAAATCACGGCATTGATAAAATCTCCCACCGGGAAAACACTGCCGTTAACAGTGTAGGTAATTGCAGAAAAATCTGGCTTGCCCACGAGCGCGGCAATCAATGGCATCAGCAGGTCTTTTGTGAAGGCGCTGACAACGGTCCCGAATGCTGCGCCAATGACCACGCCCACAGCAAGATCAACAACATTGCCGCGCAAAATAAATTGCTTGAATCCGCTGAGCATGGGGACACTCCTGCGAAAAGGTAAATTGTCGAAATGAGTTTTGAGAAACCGACTGGCGGACAAATGTAGTTGGGTTTGGGAGGTGAGTCAAGCAGCAGCGTTCTTTATCGCTCCCCGAAGAACTGGTGCCTCTCAGATCCGCATCGGCATAACAATATAGCGATACTTGTAGTCTTCGCTGTCGGCAGGACGAAGCTGCCCCGCGGATTGGGCGTCCTTTAATTCCAGCTTCACATCGCCTGCGCCCGCTGCCTTGAGAAACTCCAGCACGTATTGGGCGTTGAAGCCGATGGTGAGCGGGTCTCCGTTGTAATCGATTTCAATTGTGTCTTCGGACTCGCCGGTCTCGGTGGATGATGCGGAGAGTTTCAATTCTCCCTTTTCCAGTTTCAGGCGGACCGCCCGGGAGCGCTCATCTGCAAATTGCGCCACGCGGGAGATTGCCGCGCTCAATTCGTCTGAATGAAGGTTGATGCTTTTGCTGTTGTCTTTCGGCAGCACGGCTTCGTAATTCGGAAATTGTCCCGTAAGTTGGCGCGAGGTCAGCAGGCGCTGCCCGATACGGAAGAAGAGAGTGGACTCGTCTTTCGCGAAGTCAATCGTGTCAGCATCGGTGGAATCGAGCAGAGACTTCAACTCGTCCATGGCCTTCTTAGGGACGAGGGTTTTCATTTCTCCCGATACGCCATCAAACCTCTCTCCCGGACGCTCGATGTGCGCCAGGCGATGCCCATCAGTAGCGACCATGGTGATGGACTCGGGCTTGAGCACCATCAGCGCGCCATTCAGCGTGTAGCGCGATTCTTCGCTGGCAATGGCGAATCCGGTCTTAGCAATCATGGATCGCAAAACCTGGGCGGGAATTTTCACCACCCCTACAGTGGGAAACGCAGGCAGGCCCGGAAAATTTGAGCGCGCCATACCAACCATCTTCGTGTTGGAGCGTCCGCAACGAATGCTGACGTAGTGGTTCTCTAATAATTTTATGGTGACGTCGGCGTCTGGA
Source organism: Acidobacteriaceae bacterium (assembly GCA_041166845.1). Classification (GTDB taxonomy): domain Bacteria; phylum Acidobacteriota; class Terriglobia; order Terriglobales; family Acidobacteriaceae; genus JALYIM01. The sequence goes on along the minus strand of JBEEGK010000216.1, from coordinate 3,215 downwards.
AGCAGCTTTACGTAGTCGTGGAGTTTTCTCGCCGGGATGGTACAGGAACCATCTTTTTTTACTTTTGCGTTGCAGGAGGTACGCAGGCTTAAATCCAAGTCGGTGGCAGTGAGGGAAAGTTTATCGCCGGCGGCTTCGAATAAATAATTGGAAAGAATTGGAATCGTGGTCTTGCGCTCGACCACTCCCTGGGTGGCCGTGAGCTCTCGCAAGAGTTCAGATTTACCGACCGTGATCTCCATGGTTGTGGTTCCCGTCGCTGATGCTATGGCTTCAACCGGCATGACCGAATTCTCCCGCGAGCGATGCTACTTTGAATACTTCTCTTATATCAAAATAAAAACTATTAAGACCAGTAGTAACAGTAGGCAGGCAGGGAAAGTGGAAATCCCGCTTAACTATCAACATTAGAGCCACTTCCGAAGCTCACCCTTATGTCCAAAATCAGGACCCGAAAGCTCGCGGGCAGATGTACATCTGGATCACTTCCCCGATTGCGTTCCGATCTTTCACAGCTTCCACATGTACTCCACAGGCATCGCCCGTAACAACCCTCTCGCAAAGTGCAAATTGAGGTCGAATGCCCTGTTTACGCACTCAACTGCTCAGTCATTTTATTGATCAGCCTGTTTAAATCTTTGTCCGTTTTACGGACTACATCAATTTTATCTACGGAGTGCAGCACAGTGGTGTGGTGCTTGCCGCCGAACTGGCGTCCAATCTCGGGAAGCGAGGCTTCCGTCAAATGTTTTGCCAAATACATGGCAATTTGCCTCGGATAGACGATGGCCCGGGAATTATTTTTCGCTTTGATTTCAACCAGACGCAGTCCAAACTGTTCCGCCACCGCCTTCTGAATGGACTCGATAGTTACTTTGCGCGCCTGCGAGTCAATAAAATTCTTCAGGACCTGCTGAGCATAAGGCAGCGTAATCTGTGCGCCGATCAGCGAGGAATGAGCGACTAACCGAATTAGAGCGCCTTCAAGTTCACGCACGTTCGAGCGGATGTTTGAAGCGATATAGAGGGCAACGTCAGTGGGAAGAGATACTTTTTCCTGCTCCGACTTTTTCTGCAGGATGGCAACTTTAGTCTCGAGATCAGGAGGAGCAATGTCGGCGATCAATCCCCACTCGAAGCGGCTTCGCAATCTATCTTCAATCTCAGCAAGCTCTTTAGGCGGACGGTCGCTAGCAATCACGATCTGCTTGATGGCGTCATGCAATGCATTAAACGTATGGAAGAATTCTTCCTGGGTGCGTTCTTTCTGCGCCAGGAATTGGATGTCGTCTACGAGAAGAACATCCACGTTACGAAATTTGTCGCGGAAGCTGATCATCTTGTCGTAACGCAGCGAGTTAATCATTTCGTTGGTGAACTTCTCGCTGGATACATAGCAGATGGCCGCCTGCGGTTGCCGGCGCTTAATTTCGTGTCCAATGGCCTGCATCAGGTGGGTCTTGCCCATCCCGACACCGCCATAAAGAAAGAGCGGGTTATAGGCCTTTGACGGACGCTCGGCGACCGCCTGGCAAGCCGCGTGGGCGAACTGGTTTCCGTTGCCGATAACGAATGCGTCGAAGGTGTAGCGGGGATTCAGTTGCGCCGCGCTGTCCCAATCAAATCTCGATTGCGATGGATGCGAAGCAACTGCAACTGGACGGGCTGACAAGCCTCCGTCATGGCGAACCGGAATAGTCGCGGGATCATCTTCAGGGGTCACAAACTGGACTTCCTGATATTCGAGCCCGAGATTGTCCAGCGCTTCCTGAATTAAGTCCGCGTACTTATCACCGACGTGACGAAACTCAGTTGTAGGCACGCGCACGAAGAGCACGCTTCCGCTTGCATGACTGTAGCGAGTCGGTTTGAGCCAGGTGTCGTAGGAATGGCGATTGATTTTCTTTTCGAGCGCGTCCAGAATGCGCAACCACGGATTGGGGGCAAGTGTAGGTATTGGAACGGACATAAGAAATATCATTTTATTGGCAGCCGTCAAGAAGGCGGCAACCGATGCTAATGGTGCAGGAAAAAGAGCTGAATTCGCCCAAAAAAGCTTTAAAACCCGCGCGTAGCGCTGGAAATAAATCTCGATCAGTGCGGCATACTAGCACAAAAATTTTAGCTGTGTGGAAAACTTCCGCAAGAAATTTTCGTCGGCAGTCACGATTCAAAACTTAAGAAAAAAGTCTGTCAAGTAGCAGAGTTATAAACTGTCGCGTGATTGGTGCAATGCAAAAATCTAATTATAAGGTCAGTCCCGAATTCTTCGATACGCGAGGCATGACATCCGCACTCTCGAACGATACGCCGTTTGCCCCATTTGTGCTGCGTCATTTATACTTCTCATTCGTCTTTCAAGCCCATTCAGATCAGGAGTAAGTAAGTTTCATGCCCAAGCGCACATTTCAACCTAACCGCCGTCACCGCGCGAAGACGCACGGATTTCTAACTCGGATGAAAACTAAGAACGGCCAAGCGGTGATCTCGCGCAGGCGAGCGAAGGGCCGCAAGCGGGTCGCAGTGAAGCCCGGGTTCCGTGAGTAATCTCAGTTTCCGCGTATCTGCAAGCCTGCGATTTGAGTCTGGATCGTGAGCCGTGAGCGCAAACGGTCCCAAGAGTAACGTTGATTCTCCTAGTGCAAGCAAAAGAGTCAGGTCCCCTCGAAGTGGCAGGTTGCTTCGTCATGCAGATTTTGAGCTTGTTTACAAGCAGGGACGCCGCCACTTTGCCCCGCACATGACGGTGTTTTATCTCGAGCGCGGCAAGAGCGACAGTGGCAGCGGAGGACTTCGCGTGGGATTCACCGTGGGCCGCGTGCTGGGTGGAGCAGTTGTGCGTAACCGGATGAAGCGGCGTCTGCGGGAGGCGGTCCGGCTTCATCGCCCGGCTTCCGCCATGCCGGTGGATGTGGTCATCAATCCCAAGAAATCGCTTCTGACCGCGGATTTTGGCGACCTCGAGCGCGAGATCACCCGCGCTTTCCTGGTGATCGAGAATGCGATCACCAGGAAGCCAAGTTCGCGATCGAGTGACACAAGGCCGTCTGATCAATGAATTTACGAATCATCAAAATACGATTGGCGAGCATCTCGATCGCCGGGGTCGTGCTGCTGCTTCGTGCATATAAGAGATTTGTGTCCCCATCGTTGTCGCCAGCCTGCCGTTATGTTCCGACCTGCTCCGAATATTCCCTTGAGGCAGTCGAACGCTT
>JBEEGK010000215.1:0-2803 GCA_041166845.1 Acidobacteriaceae bacterium | reverse complement strand
TGGAACGTCCGGACGTGGACGCGATTGACGGTCTCAGCCCGGCCATTTCTATCGAACAAAAGACCACCAGCCGTAGCCCGCGGTCCACGGTCGGGACCATCACTGAGATTTACGATTACCTTCGTCTTTTATTCGCTTCCGTAGGAACGCCCCATTGTCCGACCTGCGGACGCGCCATCAGCCGCCAATCTGCGGACCAGATTGTTCAGAGTGTGATGTCTCTAACTCCAGAAGATAGGGTCATGGTGTTGGCGCCGATTGTGCGAGGCCGCAAGGGCGAATTCAAGAAAGAGATGGAGAAATTGCTGCAACAAGGTTTCAGCCGCGCGCGGATTGACGGCGAACTTGTGAACCTTGAGGACGAAATCAATCTTGATAAACGAAAAAACCACACCATTGAAGTTGTAGTGGACCGTCTGCTGGTAAAACCCGGAATCGAACATCGGCTCGGATTGTCAGTAGCGTTGGCCATGAAACTTGCCGAAGGGCTGGTGCTGGTTGCGGTGGTCGGGGGTGACGAACAGTTATATTCAGCGCGGCTGGCATGTCCGGATTGCGGAATCAGCGTGCCGCAACTGGAGCCACGATCATTTTCTTTCAACAGCTCTTACGGTGCTTGTCCGGAGTGCAATGGACTGGGCAGCCGCTACGATTTTGATCCCTCGAAGGTGATTGTTGACTGGTCGAAACCGTTGCTGGACGGAGGTCTGGGGCCGGGCTCCGCATCTTCGAATTTACGGCACATGTTGAACATCACCGCAATCGCGCATGGTTTTGAAATCGGCACTCCATTTGAAAAACTGTCAGAAAAAATTCAGAACCTGCTTTTGTATGGTGAGGCAGGCAAAGGCAAAACCGGTTTTCGCGGCATTATTGGACATTTAAAGCAGATGCTGGATGAGTCGCCTTCATCCAGCTACCGCGAGTCATTGCTTGATTACATGTCCGCGACAGAGTGTCCGGCGTGCCACGGAAAAAGGCTGCGCCCTGAGAGTCTGGCAGTGCGGGTAAATGGCGTGTCCATTGCGGATTTCACCGCATTGCCGGTATCGCGTTCCCTGGAGGTTGCGCGAAAAATAAAACTGAATGCTCGTGAAACGCTGATCGCCGGACGCATCATGCACGAGATCGTCGAGCGCCTGCAATTTCTGGATGCGGTCGGCCTTGGCTACATTTCGCTAGAGCGGTCGGCGGCGACTCTTTCCGGCGGAGAAGGACAACGCATCCGGCTGGCTACGCAGATTGGATCCAAATTGCGCGGAGTGCTTTATGTTTTAGATGAGCCTTCAATCGGACTACATCATCGCGACAACAATCGCTTATTGCAGGCATTGGAAGATCTGCGCGATCTGGGAAATACCGTGCTCGTAGTCGAGCATGACGAAGAAACTATACGGCGCGCGGATTACGTGATTGACCTCGGTCCGGGCGCGGGGCGGCATGGCGGCAGCCTGGTGGCGCAGGGCACGCCGGAAGAAATCATGAACACAGAGGCGTCTCTTACAGGCGCATATATTTCCGGAAGAACGCGCATTGCAGCGCGCGAAGAGCCTCGCGCTGCGAATGGCAAGGGGATCACTATCCTCGGCGCGCGGGAGAATAATCTTAAGAATCTCGACGTTACCTTTCCCTTGGGGGTGATGACAGTGGTCACTGGGGTCTCGGGCTCGGGAAAATCCACGCTGGTGAATGACATCCTGTACCGTTCGCTGGCAAAAAAACTTTATTGTTCGCGAGAGGATGCCGGTATCCACAAGGCCATCAGTGGTGCGGAGAATATAGATAAAGTCATCCGCATTGATCAATCGCCGATTGGAAGGACGCCGCGTTCGAATCCAGCAACGTATACCGGCGTGTTCGCCCAAATTCGTGATCTATACGCGATGTTGCCGGAATCGCGAGAGCGAGGTTACAAGCCTGGGCGTTTTTCTTTCAACGTAGCTGGCGGGCGTTGCGAGGCCTGCCAGGGCGACGGCCAGCGACGCATTGAGATGAATTTTCTTCCCGATGTGTATGTGGTTTGCGAAGTATGCGGCGGCCGGCGTTATAACCAGGAAACTCTCGCCGTGAAGTACAAGGGATATTCCATCGCTGACTTGTTGGAGAGTTCCATCGCCGATGCGCTTCCGGTGCTTGAAAACATTCCGCTGGTGCGGCAAAAACTGCAAACTCTGGTAGATGTTGGATTGGGCTACGTTCACCTTGGACAGTCCGCGGTAACGCTTTCCGGTGGGGAAGCCCAACGCATAAAGCTCGCTCGCGAGTTGAGCAAGAGGCAGACAGGGAAAACTCTCTACCTGCTGGACGAGCCGACTACCGGTCTGCATTTCGATGACGTTAATAAATTGCTGGGCGTGCTGCACCGCCTGACTGACTTGGGAAATACGATCGTGATCATCGAACATAACCTAGACGTGATCCGCAATGCCGATTGGATTATTGATCTTGGCCCGGAGGGCGGCGAAGAGGGCGGAAAGCTCGTGGCGCAGGGCACCCCGGAATCCGTGTCTCGCAACAAAAAGTCTTACACCGGGCAGGCGTTGGCACAATATTTCAATGGCAATTCGAGGCTGAAAAAAGCGGGTAAATCTTCCGTCGCATAACAGCGGTAAGTTCTACATCGCCTCCTTTTTCGTGTAGATTCAGAACATCCTTTCGCAAGACTCCATCTTCAGTGTCAACGCCTTCAAACTCGTCTGGCTCGGAGCTTCCCGAATTAGATTTAGGCGGTCGTGATTCGTTGCCGGTTGAATCGGTGGCGAGAGCAGTGTCACTCCGCGAAAATCCTCCGTGGACAGGCTGG
>JBEEGK010000214.1:0-3499 GCA_041166845.1 Acidobacteriaceae bacterium | reverse complement strand
CTCGAGCGCGGTGATAATTCCGTCGCGTCCAAAAACGGTACTGAACCAAGGAACTCCCGCGTAGGGATAATCCACTTCAGCATTTCCGATGGTCATCATCTGAACGTCGGCGAAAGAACGCTTCATCCAGTCATTGAAACGCGAGTTTGAGCTGGAGATTTCAGGAATGTTTTGAGCACTGGAAATGATGTCGCCGCTCGCCGCCTGCATCGCTTTTGAATAACCCACCGAAGCCTTTGTAAGGTCGGGGTCGCAAGCTATTTGAATCTGAAAAACGGCTTTCTCATTGGGCTTAAGCGCTACGAAGTACTTAATCTCGGTAGCAGAAATCTCACGAGGCTGAGGTGAGCACTCGAGGCGTGTCCGGCGCACTACGCCATCGAGCCCTTCGTAGGGCATTACTACTGAACTTTTTTCTACTTCATTGGGAAGACGACGACCACGCTTTGGGCGGTGGATGCCTCGCACTTCGAAAATGTCCGCGAAATCAGCATCAAATTCCAACCGGAAAGGAATTGCGAGGTCGCTGAGTCCGTAGTTGACGAATGCAAACTCCTCGTAGCAGACGCCGTGCCACAGAAACTTCGATCTCAGTATGTACAAGGTGCCGCGAGGGATTACGACCTCTTCGCTTCTGGAGACGTCCAGATTAGCCAGGTCCGCGGAGAACAGGAAATTGTTGGTCTCGATCGTGGAACTCAAGAGCAGCGGGTGAGAATTCCACAAGTAGACGCCCCACTCGGAGAGGTAGCGAGTGCCTTGCCAGAAAATTCCCTGCTCGCCCATTCCGCGCGTCTGAATGTCGCCCAGACGGTTGAACACAGAGAACATGCTTCCGTGTTTGAGGACGCGCGCGCGGTCATCGGCAGGGGATGACTTTGTGGCTATGTAGTACTGCTGGGTGACGCTTGCTTCATCCAACTCATGACTCCGTCAGGTACAGTGATGGGCGCCGATTCTCCGCGAATTATGCGCTGATAAATTTTAAGGTAATCCTGCGCCATGCGTGCGGAAGTAAAGTTCTGCATGAAATGGCGATGACACTTCGCGCGGCTAACGTCGCCAACTTTTTTGACAGCCGCCACCGCACCGTCCACATCGGACACGACGAATCCCGTGATGCCGTCTTCCATGACCTCTGGGACCGAGCCAGTGGGAAGCGCAATGATAGGAGTGCCGCAGGCCATTGCTTCAATCATTACAAGTCCGAAAGGCTCCGGCCAGTCAATAGGAAATAAAAGCGCGGACGCGTTTCCGAGAAAGTCGTTCTTTTCCGAATAGCCGATTTCTCCAATAAATTCGATCAGCGAAGTATCCAGCAGCGGCTTGATGACCGAGTCGAAATATTGCCGGTCAGTTGGGTCAATCTTGGCGGCGATCTTTAGAGGCATGCCTACTCGTTTGGCGATTTCAATCGCGCGGTCAAGTCCCTTTTCTGGGGACGTACGCCCCAGAAAAGCAAGGTATTTGCCGGGATCTTCATGAAACTCCACTGTATGTTCGGGCAAGCCATGAAGCACCGTAGCCTGCCAGTTCAGCCAGGGCAGCGGCTCACGCTGCGAATCTGAAATTGAAATTACCGGCATTTCTGGAAAAGTTTCATAAAGTGGAACTAAGTCGGGGATGTCGAGGCGCCCATGCAAAGTCGTTACGTTTTTAACCCGCTCGCGACGGCTCATGGGGAAGTGCAAATAATCAATATGGAAATGGATGAGGTCGAAGTCGTTCTTGCGGCTAAATACCTGTTCGATCATGCGAACATGGTGTGCCATCTGATCAATGCACGTGGGGTTAAGACGTAACGCTTCCTTGCATGCGGGCACAAGATGGGCAGTCGTCATGGAGTCGCCGCTGGCAAAAAGTGTGACATCGTGTCCCAAGTGGACCAGTTCTTCAGTCAGCCATGAGACGACGCGTTCGGTACCGCCATACAGCTTTGGAGGTACGCTTTCATATAACGGTGCTACCTGAGCAATTCGCATGATGAAGCCTTTCCATTCCAAAACACTTAAGAGACACTTCGACGCCCTCTAAAATGCCAAATCCCGGGAAACAGTTATGAGGGGAGACCACGCGGCCATGAAGCAGTCGCGGCTCTCACGGCTTGCCTGCAAGTATAGTTACATCAATACTATAGCTCGAATTCTGCATTCGATCTATCGGGTAAATCATGTACCAGGTTTTGGGCCGTGTATCGTTGGAGGTGGCTGAAAGAAGTGGGGAAGTCTTACCAGATACCCTTATCGCTTCCGGTGAGACGGTACGCGACCAGTGCGGAAACTGCAAGGGGAGGAAGGAGCGGGAGACGAAACATTGCGCGCAAATCACCATGGCCCGCAGCGCTGAGCAGTTGCGATCCATAGAGCCCAGCTGCAGGAAGCATTGGCACCCTCAAGAACCCGCCACTGAAATACACGCGGATGTCTCGTGATGATGCGGACGCTAGAACTTCTTCTGGAACGTCAACGCTTCCACCGTATTTTTTTACATATTCTGAGACCAGCAGCAGGAAGGTGGCCACTCCGGGCCAGATACCAGCCTGTTTGGAGGCCTTGCGAACTTCGGGGAAGTCTATCGCGCGTTTCTGCAACAGCGCGGAGAAGTCCGCCATATCGCACAAGCGAAAATAAAAATGACGATACATGCGCTGCAAAGTTGAAATGAGGACACGCTCTTCGGGCGCGGGAACTGGGAAGGTGAATCCATTCACAGTTTTCGTGACGCTGCGCTCGATGACTCTGCGCGCCATTTGTTGATGCTCGCCGGTTTGACCCAGGTAGCGGACATGAATTTCGATAAATTCTGGAAGTCCAGGCACGCTGAAATTCCATTTGTTCGCGAGTCGGTCTCCCCAACTGCGGGCTTCCTGCTCCGCCTTGAATTCGGTTTCCATCACACGGATGACGGTTTGAGGATCGCCGGTCGTGTAAAGATCGAGGTCTGAGCCGAGATCCGGCCAGTGGTCGAGCGATTTAATCACGGATACCCTTGCCCCAGCCGCCTCTAGGCCTTTGCAGATGTGTGACAAAGCTTGTATTGCGTGGGCGATCCGGGCGCGCTCTTTTTGCACGACGCTGCTGCACCACGCGGCAATCTTCTGATCGTGGCGGGCGATGGCCGCGTTTTCCAAGACTTGCAAAGCCCGGACGGTGACGTGATGAGTGTCCGCGAGCTTAAGAAAGTCCGCGAGGTCAGAGTCGTCTAGCTGGGACACAAATTCCAGATCCGGATAGAGCTTTGCAACGTCCGTCAGCGGTTGAGTGTAATCGCCGGAATAACCGAGAATTACCAGCCTCGAAAGTACATCCATATAAGCTTGCGCTCGGGATTGATCCGTCGGCATATTAGCGACCACCGCCATTTGATTTTGATTGTTGCTGATTGCAATTCGAAACTCCCTTTTCGATGGCAGTGCCTTCCTCGTAGTCGTTCCAGGTGGCGAGCATCATAAAGGGCATCGGATTGTTCGGGTCATCATGCCGCCGGAAAGTGTGCAGGG
>JBEEGK010000213.1:0-4926 GCA_041166845.1 Acidobacteriaceae bacterium | reverse complement strand
AATTATTTTCACTCGATCACCCCGGGGTCCGAGACCCCAAAGCGCTGCGGTACCCCTAAAAGCTAGAAGCATTGCTGTTGCGCAAAAGCGGCGAGCGTCAAAACCAGGTGATGTAACCGTTTACATCAATGCCCCTGTTGAGTACAATCTTACGAATTCTCCGCGCTGATTTATTCACGGCGAAGATCGCTCATGATAGTACATTTTCGCCAGGCTCTTCTAAACGGGTCGGCGAGCCAGTCGAATTACCCGGCATTCACGCTGAGAACGGCATCAGAGCTTCCGCCACAACGGCAAATTTAATTCGAGGCCTGGGACTTTTGAACCTCACAAGCATCGACTGGATCATCATGCTGGTCTACTTCGCGTCGGTGCTGGGCATCGGCTTCGTACTAAAGCGAAGAGTGAAGACGAGCGCGGATTTCTTTCTTGCCGGCCGCGCCATTCCTGCCTGGGTATGTGGCCTAGCATTTATCTCCGCGAATCTCGGCGCCCAGGAAGTGATTGGCATGGCTGCTTCAGGTGCGAAATACGGCATTGCTACCAGCCACTTCTACTGGATCGGCGCAATCCCTGCCATGGTGTTCGTGGGAATTTTTATGATGCCGTTTTACTACGGCTCGCGTGCTCGCTCCGTGCCCGAGTATCTCCGGCTTCGATTCGACGAGAAAACCCGCGGTCTAAATGCGATTTCTTTCGCAATCATGACGGTGTTCTCGTCCGGCATTTCCATGTATGCGATGGCGCGGCTGATCGAGACGCTGCATATCCTTGAGTCTCCTTTTGAAAGAATGGGGATTGGGCCACAGTGGATTTTCCACTTCAGCATCGTAGTTTCCGCGCTAATTGTGCTTGCGTACATTTTTTTCGGTGGACTCACCAGCGCTATTTATAACGAGGTTTTGCAATTCTTCCTTATCGTTGCCGGCTTCCTGCCCTTGGTTTATTTGGGATTGAGAAATGTGGGGGGCTGGCACGGCCTAACCCAAAAATTGCCCGCGAGCCACAGCCATTCCTGGGTGGGTATGGCGAGCCCTCAAACTAATCCTTTGGGGGTTGAGTGGTTCGGCCTGTTAATGGGCTTGGGATTCGTACTTTCATTCGGATACTGGTGCACAGACTTTCTTGTGATCCAGCGTGCCATGGCAGCGAATTCCATGAGCGCCGCGCGCCGCACTCCGTTGATTGCCGCCGTGCCGAAGATGCTTTTTCCATTCCTCGTGATTCTTCCCGGATTGATTGCTGTGGCTGTCCCCAGGCAGTCCATTCCAGGCACGTCAATCGCGTCGGTAGCGCGGCAGACAACTACTTCGTCCGAAATCACAGGTGAGGGTCTCATCCCTGTGAAAATGAATGCCGCGACTGGCGAGCCACTGCTCGACCGCGACGGCAAGCCGGTGCTGGACTACGATCTCGCCATCCCAAACATGCTTTTGCGTTATTTTCCCACGGGCATTCTGGGCCTTGGCCTGACTGCACTTCTGGCAAGTTTCATGTCGGGCATGGCTGGCAACGTCACCGCGTTCAACACGGTTTGGACTTACGACATTTATCAATCCTATATTCGGCGGGGCGCAAGTGATGAGCACTACTTGTGGATGGGGCGTGTGGCGACAATTTTCGGAATTGGACTCTCCGTAATCGCCGCTTACGCTGCGACGCGTTTTAACAACATCATGGACATGCTCCAGTTAGTGTTTGCATTCGTGAACGCGCCGTTGTTCGCGACCTTTTTATTGGGCATGTTTTGGAAACGCGCCACAGGGCATGGTGCTTTCCTTGGCTTAATCAGCGGAACTGCCGCCGCAGCGGTCCACCACGGCCTCACGCTGCCGGTCGGTGGCGCTCCTGGTATCAAGGGAGGGTGGCTGGGAGTGATATTGCATACCTATCCTAGTGAGATGGCTCAGAATTTTTGGACAGCAATCTGGGCTTGGTGCGTCTGCTTCCTGGTTACGATCCTCGTCAGTCTGGTCACGCGCCCCAGAGACGAAAAAGAGTTGGTAGGCCTGGTCTACTCGCTAACCGAGAGGCCCAGCGAAGAGGACCTGCCGTGGCATAAGCGTCCAATTGCCCTCGGGTTGTTGGTGATCGCGCTGACTGTCGTGCTGAACCTAGTGTTCCGCTAGAGGAAGGCTTCATTATGGGATGGGATATCCGGCTACCGATCGGCGGTCTGTTTACAGTGCTCGGAGTCTTACTCGCGGGCTACGGGCTGTTCGGCAACAAAGACATTTACGAGCGGTCGCTCGGTATCAACATCAATTTTGCCTGGGGGATGCCGATGTTAGTGTTCGGAGTCCTCATGGTAATGCTCGCCCGTCGCGCAAGCCGTTCCGCACACTTGAAATGATAAATACGGCCGGAAGGGCGACATTCGATTTACGAAAGCAGTTTGAGGATGTATATGGCGGAACAGCCCGTTTGTTTCGTGCGCCCGGCCGTGTCAATCTCATCGGCGAACACACTGACTATAACGACGGCTTCGTCATGCCGGCAGCCATCGAGTTTGATGTCTGGGTCGCGGTTGCCGAGCACGTTGGACGCACCATCTCGGTGCGATCCTGCAATTTTCCTGATGTAGTCGAAATCGATCTCGACGCTAAAGAAACGAAGAAGAAAAATCACTGGAGTGACTACGTCACCGGAGTTGCGCTTGCGCTGGAACGCGCAGGTCATCGTTTGCGGGGCGCTGACCTTCTCATTCGCGGTGATGTGCCCATGGGATCGGGGCTAAGTTCGTCGGCGGCAGTCGAGATCGCGAGCGCGTTGGCCCTGCTGGCAGCGTCTGACAAGTCCATGGACCCTGTTTCTCTGGCAAAGCTTTGTCAGCGGGCTGAAAATGAGTTTGTCGGCGCTCGTGTTGGAATAATGGACCAGTTTGTTAGCGCCTGTGGACGAGCTGGCCACGCGCTTATGCTCGACTGCCGTTCATTGGAGTACCGTTTATTGCCCCTGCCAGCGGGAGTCAGCCTTGTAATCTGCAACACACTGGTGAAGCATTCGCTCGCGAGTGGCGAGTACAACACCCGGCGCGCGGAATGCGAGCGAGGCGTGCGGCTGCTCTCTCGCTTTCTTCCTGATGTACGTTCCTTGCGCGATGTCAATGCATCGGATCTTGAGCGCTACGCCGGAGAACTTCCGGAGATAATCTACCATCGCTGCCGCCACGTCGTGCTGGAGAATGCCCGCGTAGAAGAGGCTGCTTCGGCATTGCGCAGCGGGGACCTGGAATTGTTTGGTCACTTGATGGGCGAGTCCCATCGCAGTCTTCGTGATGACTATGAGGTCAGTTGCGATGAACTGAATCTGATGGTCGACCTGGCATCGAAGGTGAAGGGTGTAATCGGCTGCCGCATGACTGGCGGAGGTTTCGGTGGCTGCACCATCAATCTGGTGCGCGATTCCGCCGTGCCCGGATTCCGGTCCGAACTGGCGGATTCGTACCAAACAATTACTGGCCTTGCTCCTCAAATCTTTGTCTCCACTGCCGCGGATGGCGCGGGCGAGGTGACGGCGTGATCAGCGAATCGAGATTGCATGGCCCTCTTTGATCTGAAGGAGCATCCGCATCGCCGCTTCAATCCTCTGATCCGAGAGTGGATTCTTGTTTCCCCACATCGGAGCAAGCGTCCATGGCTCGGCCAGGTGGAAAAGGTCACGGCGGAAGCCCCGCCAACCTTCGACCCGGCGTGTTACATGTGTCCGGGAAACACCCGCGCAGACGGGGCGATCAATCCGCGATATGGATCCACATTCGTGTTCGACAATGATTTCCCCGCGCTGCTGGCAGATACTCCGCACGGCGGTCTAAACATCAATGACCTAATCGTCGCAGAAAGCGAGTCGGGAATCTGCAGGGTTGTTTGTTTCTCGCCACGCCATGACTTGACGCTGGCGGGCATGTCACGTCCGGAAATTCGTCATGTCATAGACGTCTGGGCAGAACAGTATCAGGATTTGGGTGCTTTCCCCTTTATCAATTACGTTCAGATTTTCGAGAATCGCGGGACGACGATGGGTGCCAGCAATCCCCACCCGCACGGTCAGATTTGGGCAAGCGCATCATTGCCTAACGAACCTGCCAAAGAGCAAGCCGCTCTGCAAGAGTACGAAGCAGGAAAGCATTCATGCCTCCTGTGCGACTACCTAGCAATCGAGCGGCAAAATGGCGAACGCATGATTCTTGAAAACGCCTACTTTTCGTTAGTCGTACCTTTCTGGGCGATATGGCCGTTTGAGACCATAATTGTTTCGCGGCGTCACCTGGGTGCGCTCACAGATCTTTCAGGTGAAGAGCGCGATGCTTTAGCCGATGTGATTAAGCGACTGACTAAGCGCTACGACAATCTTTTTCACGTGTCGTTTCCTTATTCCATGGGATTTCATCAGCGTCCGACTACCAACAAGGAACATCCCGAATGGCATTTTCACGCTCACTTCTATCCGCCGCTCTTACGCTCGGCAACCGTTCGGAAATTCATGGTGGGATACGAAATGCTCGGGACACCGCAAAGGGACATCACCGCTGAGACCGCGGCAGCAAGATTGAGGGATATCACAGAAAAATTATGAATACTGGCCTGTACAAGCGCGACGATCCAATGCACCATGCGGAGCGATTAGTCGGCTCTCTGCATGGTGAGGACGGTTACGCTTTCGTGCCTGAATGTAAAGTTGACATGTGATCCGTCAGCTTTTGTGGTGCTGATGTGTGGATGCACCGCCTCGGGGTTTATCTCGTCGTTTTCTTCAAAAATACTGTTGGCATAAAGACTCTGGGCCGTCACGTCCGAAGCGGGCTTGAAGCCGCTTACTGAGATGTTAGTGGTGATGTCGCTCGTAAGATGGCGGTTGACGCAAAAAAGTGTGAGCGTTTCCCCTGTCTTGTTCACTGCGGCCACAACATCGAGGTAGGGAACGCCG
>JBEEGK010000212.1:0-6128 GCA_041166845.1 Acidobacteriaceae bacterium | reverse complement strand
CCACACTCGTTCGCGCTCTCTTCAAGCAGGGGATAACCTCTTTCTGTCCAGACGATGATGGCCGCATTGCATGGGGAAGCTGACCCTTTTTCAAGTACCTGTCCCACCATGCAGATTTGGGAGGGCGACACCTGAACACTGAGGCGAAGATCCACCGTGACTCCCTCTGCCTCATACACCAATTGCCGCGCCACAGCGGTCGCAGAACGCATGCCGAACGCCAAAGGTTGCGTAAACGTATCGAATGACAAGGATGCGAGCACGGATGAACTCTGTTCGTGCGAATACTTGACCTTGAACTGCTGTTTGACCATGTGAACTGCGCTCTCCGGTGGCGCACAGGCCTTTTCGCTGAGCGTGATATCGCGCAAGCGATTCCAAGTTTTGAACGAAGTTTTGCAGCTTGAACAACCTCGCTGAAGATGCGATTCGATGCCGGTCCTGGTTGTGGTCTGACTGACTCCGCGAACGAAATCGGTCCATGCTTGCTCGGGGAAGTGCTCCATCATTAAGCCTCGCGTCTCGGATTTTTGTGAGGACCTGCTTGCCTTCTCTGCTACGAAAGCTACCTGTCCTATCTATTGAATAAGGGAACGGACTGAACCAAAAAATATAGGGCCTCGCGAAAAAAACCTCAGGCCCTCTTAAGCCTTTCCAATCAACGTGAAAGGCGCCCAATAGTAGGGGTGAGGGTAACGCTCCCTCAATTCGATCATGGCGCCCTGCAAGGCCTGGGCCTTGGAAACTCCCGTCTGGAGGCGGGTATAGAAGGAAATCATGAAATCCCTGGTGCTGCTGTCATGAACGTCCCAGAGGCTTAACACGAGCGACTGCGCGCCGGCTCGAAGTAGACCGCGCACCAATCCCAGAACTTCATCGCCGGGGCGCACGACATTTAAGCCGGTTGCACAGCCGCTCAGGACAACCAGTTCGGCGGGTAGCTTGAGATGGTAAAGGTCGTAGAGATTCAAATACGATCCTGCAAGCCGAATTGACGAAAACATAGGATTGTCCTGGCGAAAATATCCATGAGTGGCGATGTGAACGATGCGGCTTTTCGGACCATGAGTGCGCAGGACCTCTTCAGTTGCAGCAGCGCCGACGAATAACTTTGCGTGGGGCAGAATAGATTCCAGGGCTTTGACTTCGTCGGAGATCGATGGGGCTTGCGCATCTGGAATACCTAAAATTAGTGTTTCCACCGAAGCGTTCGGCTGTTTTTGCTGGCAGAGTGAATAGATGCTTGCGCTCGGAGCGTAAGAAACGGAGAAACTATCTACCAGATAAGCCGATCCATCGTGCAGCGCATGGAAGGGTACATAGTGAAGCAGACCGTGAGGGACAACAACGAGGTGCTTCCCCTTGAGCAACTCGCGCACCGGAGCAATCAACTCCTGATAAAGATTCTTCAAGTGTCCCTGCGTGGATTGCAGCATCGAGTTTTGAAATGTGCTTACATACTGCGGATCGAGCCGAAACTTGGACAGCTGAAACTGAAGCAGCTGCAACAGCTTTTGAATTCGCGACTGCAGAGTGACAGGGAACATCTTCAGAGTGTCTCGATCAAGAACGCAAACGATGACTCGGTCTTGCACACAGAAGTATTCGACCAATATGGTGTCGGGCGCGAGCGACGCTCGAATTTCAGCGAGCGAAACTGCGACCGGTGCCTGCAATCCCGCATCGGTCATTTCGGAGGCAGTCGCTTCTTGCGCCGCGCGCATGAGATCGTGTTCCCGTTCCCGCACGTTTCGCTCTAGTTCATTAATGCGCGCTTGCGACCGCTCTTCGGGGCGGAGTTGCTCTCGTTCAATCAGGTTGTAATACCAATTCAGTTCCTCACGTAAATTGCGAATCAGTCGCACTAAGTCGCTCTGGCCGCCATCTGCTTCGGAAGGAACGTGGACGGGCCGAAGTAAGAGGTCCACAAGGCTCCGCGATTTTGCCTGCTCGATGTAACCGAAAGCTTCTTCAATTCCATCCGCTCGTTTGAGGCAAAGATCAATGAGATTTTCATAGACCTCAAGTTTGTCGTTGAAGAACGCGATTTTTAACTCCTCTCCGCGCAGATTGCCTCGCAGCATTTCCAGCACGCCGCGCGCGCGGCAGTAAGAGGCGTAGGCATCATCTTCATTTCCACTAATCTGTTGGATCTTGCCGGACAAGAATTCCGTCTGGCAGGTGAGCAGCGGGGCTTCCAGAGTAGCTAGTTGCTGCAGCGCAGAATCGCAGTGTTGCCGTGCCGTCGGGGCATCGTTTAAACGCAGAGCTATGCGCGCCAGAAGAAGGTCCGCCAATACCGCCTTGCTCCGCATCAAAGAAGCGCCGAAAAACTCCCGTGCCTTGCTGGAGAGACGACGCGCCTCAAAGAGGCGTCCTTCGTTGAAAAGCATCAAAGCCTGGTACAACTCGATCAGCGCGGGCCAGACGTGGTTCTTCTCAGTGACGAACATCTCCTTTGCTTTAGTGAACAGCTTTAAGCCTTCAAAAACCTGGCCCTGCTGGCTGGCGGCAATGGCGGCAAAAGCTAGGGCCTTTGCCGCTTCGTATCCGAAACCAAGCTGCTTGAATCCTTCATGGGCCGCAGGCGCGAGTTCAGATGCCTCAGCACTCAGATTCAGTTCGAGATAAATTTCCGCAAGATCAAGATTGCATAATGCTGTCTGGTATCCATCACCTGCGGTCTTCGCACTGGCTGAGGCATCACGCAACATCTGAATCGCACGTCCATACTCGCCTCGCAGGAAGTGGAGATATGCGATGTTGTAATCGGCATAAGCCACTAATACCGGCATGCCCTTCTGTCCGCAGTATTGGCGGGCCTGTTGATGGAACTCGAGCGACTTCGCAAACTCATTCACGCTGATGAAGCACAGCGAGAGGTTACTCAAGACTGCGGCAAGACCTTCGGGGTCCTCATGTAAAAGGAGTTCCCTGTAGGCTCGCTCGTAACACGCCAGCGCTTCGGTGAAACGATCCTGCCGGTGATAAATGTTTCCGATATTGATCTCGAGCCGCGCCAGCCGCCATGTGTTTCCCTGACTCTTAAAGATGGCGCTAGCGCGTTCACCAGCGGCTAACGCCTGATCGTAGCGTCCGAGAAGAAGAAGGGGTTGAATTGATCCGCTGAGAGTGCGCGCCAGTTCCAGTTCTTCGCCAGCGCCTGCAAACAGCGCCACTGCCCGCTCGTGCATCTCGAGGGCTCTGGAGTGCTGGTCGAGCGAATAGAGCGCATTAGCCTTTGCCCGCAGACTTTTCGCCAGCGATGTTGGACTTCCAACAGCTTCCGCGACTGAAATTGCTATGTCGGCTAGACGCTCCGCACTTGCGGCGCTTATCAGAATTTCCTGGCGAACGCGATCGGCAAGAGCGGAAATTATCGGGTCCCAATCCAGCCCCGGATGCTGCGCAATCCATTGCCGACGGCTGGCATCATCGTTGAGCGCCAGCAGACGTTCAAGCATTGCGGCGGATTCGGTTTGCTGAACTGCCTTTACGCTCAATTAGAACCCCATTTTCTCTAACTTCTGTTTAAGTTTTCCGAGACAACGACCGCGTATAAATCCGATCGAGCCCGTAGCAACCCCGATCTCTTTAGCAATCTCGTCGTAAGGCCTGGGCGGGTCGTCGAAGAACAACATGCGAATCATGCCTTCGCAACGGGGAGACAAGGCAGAAATCGCATCGCGGACGATCTGTTCTTTTTCAAGTTGTACAAGCATTTCTTCGGGAAGAGGCTTCTGGCTTACATCGAACTGCTGGGTCTCGCTTTTGTCATCAGCGAGACATGCATATTTCTCAGCTGTGCGCCGCCTTCGGAGGCACTTGTGATAACAGGTCTGCATCAGCCATTTCGGCAGCGCGCGGGGTTCGCGTAGTTGCGGAAGGTCGGTCAGGAGATCGAGGCAAACAGCCTGGAAAATGTCGGCTGCATCGTCGTACATACCCAGCTTGATCGGAATCGAATAAATCAGGTTCTTATATTTGTCGAGAAGTGCCGACCAAGCCTGCTGATCCCCTTTAATGCATGCGCCAACCAGGCGGTCGTCGGGCCATGAGGCGTGGCCCTCGCGCTGCATTTGTGCTGCAACGCTCACCGGATTCCAGCGCTTTCCACTTTCCCGGCAGGCGGACGCAGATAAAGCTGTTCCGCGTTCCATAGCGTGTAATGGTCAAGGACTGCGGGATGAAAATTGCCCACGTTGCCTTTAGCGCCAGCCAGAAGATTAGGCGTGGCGAGAAAGATGAATGGCAGATTTTCCGCGACCAGTTGCTGCACGCGATCATAGAGATGTTTTCGCTTTTCATAATTCAGCGTGACCATCTGTTGCTGCATCAGTTGATCAATTTCGCGTTCCCATTCGCTGGCTGGCTGGGTTTCTCCGAGATGCCACAAATGGGTGGCGCCGCTGGAAAGCCATACGTTCATCTCTGGATTCGGATCAGGATCTCCTCCGCCTAATCCCATGATCGCGGCGTCGTAGTCGAAACTTTGGAATATGCGGTCGAGCATGGCGCGAAAATCGAGCGGCACAACATGGACCTGAATGCCTAAATGCGAAAGATCATCCTGCACAAGCGTCGCCATCTTCATCCGTTGAGTGTTGGACGAACTAGTCACGATCGAAAACTCGACAGCTTTTCCCGAGCGATCTATCAGTTGGCCGGCACCTTTCCATGAGAATCCGGCGGACTTCAGCAGCGCTCGGGCTGTCTCCAAGGAGCGTTGCGGATGCGGAAGTGCCTGGTTCACCCACAGCTTGTTGCCCGGACCAACATTTCCCCACAGCGCCGTTCCCCTGTTGCCGTAAACCAGCCGCACGATCGAGTCGCGGTCAATGGCTGCGGATATGGCACGACGAAACTGAAAATCGCGAAACCAGACTTGCTTGCCTGAGACGTTATCCAACTTTTTCGTGCTCAGATCGTTGAGATTAAAAACTAGGAAGTTATATTCCAGGCTAGGACCTAGATCTGCGAGTTGTGAGCCGGTGCGACTGTGTTCTCTCGTCAGCAAAGCAAAGTTCTCTGGCCCTAGCCGACTTATCATGTCAGTCTCCCCGGCCTCAAAACGCATCACCTGCGCGTCTTCACTTCCGACGAACAGAAAGACCAGTTCGTCTAGGTAGGGCAGGCGGTGGTTCTCGCGATCGACCTTCCAGTAATACGGATTGCGCTCCAAAACGATTCGTTGACCGGCAAGATATTCCTTCACTCGAAACGGTCCGAGACCAACGACCTCAGAAGGCGGCGTGTTCAGAGTCCAAGCTTCCGGAAAGTGTCCCTCTCGATATTTGTTTTCGAGGATGTGCTTTGGCAGCATTGCCAAGCCATCGAAAATTCGCTCAGCGGCCGCATAGGGACGCGGCAGCGTGAATCGGACGGTGTACTGGTCCAATTTGGTGAGCGTCATCGGCTTGCCGTCAATGATGAGCAAGTCCCGCTGCGGGGAACCGACGGCTTCGTCGAGATAAACCGTGAAAGAAAAAATTACGTCATCAGCATCGAACGCATGTCCATCAGAAAATCGGATTCCTTTGCGGAGCTTGAGAGTGAACGTTCGCCCGTCCGCAGAGGTAGTCCATGACTTTGCCAGCCCGGCTTCAGTTTGTTGCGAAGCTCGATTAATGGTGATTAAGTCGGACGAGAGGCGTCCAATCACTTCGCGCGAGACTGCATCGGTAGCCGTGACGGGATTGAGAGTCTTGGGCTCGGAGCGCTGGCCGATAATAAAATGGCCGCCGTAGCGGCCCACTTCACCTTCGACGCGTTGTAATTCTTCGTTCGAATTGAGGGTTGCAGGAGAAGGCGCCGCAGCGATGCAGGGGCCAGCCCACAGGCACACAAAGAGGGTAAGGCGAGCGATGAGTTTCATATTTGCCTTCCCCACAGAACTTAGTCAGATTGATTGTGATTTTAATTGCGAATGCAGGGTGTCAGCCAGCAGCCAATAGGTTACGGAGGTAACGACGAGCGCGCCGGCGGGAGCCAGCATCCATCCGTAGGAGACGAGAACGTTGTATTGCTGCAATGCGCTTAACATGTTGCCCCAGCTCGGCACGGGTTCGCCGACGCCCAGTCCGAAGAATGATAGAGTTGCCTCTGCCGCGACATACTGCGGAACCAGA
>JBEEGK010000211.1:0-6109 GCA_041166845.1 Acidobacteriaceae bacterium | reverse complement strand
CATATTACGAGACTTTGCGCGAGAGTATTTTCCGCGAGCAGGTCATCAACCAGAATCGCCGTCCTGATGGACGCCAGTTCGATCAGATTCGCGACATCTGGGTCGAGGTTGGAGTTCTGCCGCGCACACATGGTTCCGCAATCTTCACCCGCGGCGAAACTCAGGCCCTCGTCACCACGACTCTGGGAACCAGCGACGACATGCAGCGCCTCGAAGTCTTCGAGGGTGAAGCCAAGAAACGTTTCATGCTGCACTACAATTTCCCGCCGTTCTCGGTGGGAGAAGTGCAGTTCCTTCGCGGCGCAGGCCGGCGCGAGATTGGTCACGGAGCACTCGCCGAACGCGCAGTGTCCGCCGTTCTTCCAACGGAAGACAAATGGCCCTATGCCATGCGTGTGGTCTCGGACATACTTGAATCCAACGGGTCTTCTTCCATGGCCACAGTTTGCGGTGCATCATTGTCGCTGATGGATGCGGGTGTTCCCCTCAAATCGCCGGTCGCTGGTGTGGCGATGGGATTGGTGAAGGAAGGCGATAACTACGCAATCCTGACCGACATCGCCGGTGCTGAAGATCACTACGGAGACATGGATTTCAAGGTTGCCGGAACAAAAGATGGCATCACAGCTCTCCAGATGGACATCAAGGTCGGCGGCATTACGGCGCAGATCATGCGTGAGGCCCTCGCCCAGGCCCAACGCGGGCGGTTGTACATTCTCGACAAAATGAACGAGGGATTGGGGATGCATCGCGAGAATGTGTCATCGTTCGCGCCGCGCATTTACACCCTCCAGATTCCTGTGGATAAGATTCGCGACGTGATCGGACCCGGCGGCAAGATGATTCGCAGCATCATCGAGCAGACCGGCGTAAAAATTGACGTCGAAGATACCGGCAAGGTGAACGTTTCATCCAACGACGAAACGTCCGCCAACAAAGCGCTGGAAATCATTCGCAATCTGACGGCGACCGCCGAAGTTGGCAAAACATACTTAGGCACGGTTTCACGTCTGGCGGATTTCGGCGCGTTCGTCGAAATCATTCCCGGTACCGATGGACTCCTGCACATCAGTGAAGTCGCTGAACATCGCATCAAGGATGTCCGCGATGAACTGAAAGAAGGCGATCAAGTTCTGGTCAAAGTCTTGGCCGTCGAAGGAAACCGAATCCGTCTTTCGCGTAAGGCGATTTTGAAAGAACAGCGCGCGAAGATGGGCGGAGCCGAAGTTGAGGGCGAAAACAATGGCGACGCTCAGGGCGATGGACACGGCGAAGGCCACAGTTCGCAGGAGCCAGCCCTGACTATCGAAGGCGGTGGTGATTTCGCCGATGACGAACCCAACTTCAACCGTGATTCGACGCAAGGCGCGGTTGGGGCCGGAAGCCGAGGTCCGGGAGATCGGCCCAGCGGTGGAGATCGTGGTCGGGGCCGAGGCGGTCGTCCTGGCGGCGGCGGTGGCGGACGTGGTCGTGGACGCGGGCCCGGCGGCGGCGGTGGCCGCGGCGGACACGGCGGCGGAAGGCACTAAGACTCAGCAAGAAAATAAGAAGGCCGTGACAATAGTCATGGCCTTTTTTATTTTCGAAATTCAGCGGGCTGCTCGCCGTAACGAGCAATATATTTCTTTGTCGGAAACTTACGGGCCGCGCTCTCCGAAGTCATGCTACGGACCTTTCCATAAACCGCACGCTCGGGCCACGGACGGTCGTATCTCCCCAGCACCCAGAAATATCCGCTGTAAGAGATTGGATCCCTTCCATCCAGTGACCAGCGGTCCATAAGCGCAATCATGTGCCCCAGCGCCTGTCGCGGTTGCGAAGACCACTCCAGAATCTTTTTCCCCCACAACATGCGCATGTAGTTGTGGAACCAGCCTTCTTGCCGCAGTTGATTCTGAGCTGCATTCCAGAGCGGGTCGTGAGTCTCGGCTGATTCGAGCTGCGCACGCGAATATGTGTGAGGACGCGGGTCGGACTCGTGGACTTCCAGAGTCTGCTGCGCCCATTCCGGCAACGAATGAAATTTCGCATAGTTATCCGGCTGCATCGCGCACATGTTAAAACCCAGTTCGCGCCATACCACAAGCTGATCTAAGAACGCTTCGGCTCCGACGCTTACGCCCCACCATCCCTCGCGGATACCGTTAGGCCTGGCCGCCAGGCTTGAAACCGACCATTTCTCTCGTTGCATGATGGCCCGAAAAATTTCGTGCGCCGCCAGATGTCCGAAGTGCAAATAAGGCGAAAGGCGGCTGGTAGCATCCGCTTCTGGCTCGTTGCGCAATTTCACATATGCGGCGAGGCCATGCTTTAGAAAGTTATCGAGAGTGGCGCGTGCAGCGATCTGACCTCCGCGAATCGGCGCGACCGAAACTTCGTGATCAATCGGTAGCTGCGAAAGAAGCTGTGAGTTTTCCTCAAGAAGTTCGCGCGAAGCAGGAGGCCAATGAGAAAGAATGGGCTGAAGATCCGAATGACCGGCCAGCTCGAGCCTCGGTATCTTTAATTGCGCGAGCGGATTCGCCTCTGGAATTCGAGCAACGTAATCAGCTAGATGTTTTTGCACATGTCGGCGGAAATGGAATGCGGCGGTGAATGCGTGATCCGAGAGACGCATGGGAAGTAATCCATTGCTATCAATGGATTCGAGTTTGACGGCCAGCTTCTCAGCTGCTGTCTTCACCGTTCGCGGAAGAAAAAAAGCAGGGAAGTCATCAGTCACAACCACGCAGGCGTTTTCGGACAGCGCCTGCAACGATCCTTTACCGGCTCCCTTGGTCGGCTCGACATAAGGGTAGTAGAAAATGCCTGTGCCTTCGAACTCGCGCGCATTGTCGGCCAGGCCATCAATTACGAAACGGTGCAAGCGGTCCGATGCCCAGGGATAATCCACTCTCAAAGGTTCGAACACAACAAGAGGCCGCTTAAGGCGTTGAGCCCAGGCAATGGCGCGATCCAGAGCGAAGTTAAACCGCGTGCGGCGCGTAGCGATCATCCAATAAAGCACATATGCGGCATCGGCCCGCACGGAGCCCTCGTTCAAAATTTCCACGCGGCGAGAAAACTGACCCGTAGTCGTGTCATCCAAAGAATCAATCTTTTCAGCGTCTTTCATATCCTGAGCGAAGTTCGTTTGAGGCTTGTTTCTGGGATCGCGTTGTCAGGGCGTCGCACTTCTTCCTGTATACTGGTAAGTTATGCAAATCCTCAAGGACATCGCCGCCATCGCTAAGGGTATGAGCATCACCTTTATGGAAATGTTCCAGCCGACCCAGGTTGAGAATTATCCCGACGGCCCAGGACCCTTGCGGGGAGCTAAGTTTCAGGAACGCTTTCGCGGAGTTCATGTTTTGCAGCGCGATGAAAACGGGTTGGAAAAATGCGTTGCCTGTTTCCTGTGTGCGGCGAATTGTCCCTCGAATTGCATTTACATTGAGGCGGCGGAGAACACCGAAGAAAATCGCGTGAGCGGAGCCGAGCGTTACGCCAAGGTGTATAACATTGACTATAACCGCTGCATTTTCTGCGGATATTGCGTGGAAGCGTGTCCTACCGACGCCATCACGCACGGTCATGGCTTCGAACTCGCGACTTTTAACGCCACCAATCTGGTTTACCGCAAAGAGCAGATGCTAGCCGCCATGCCGGCCCACATGGGATCGAACGCCGTGTTCAATCAGGCCGAGGTCAACGGCGGAGCGCCCCGGCTGCCCGTGCAGGGTAGCTGAACCAAGCGGGAAGTTTGGACCATCGCTCCGCAAGCCCAATAATCTACCAACCCTGGCCGGGCATTTGAATCGCATACCAGCTGGAATATATCCATTAATCTTGAGCACTCGGCAAGTGATCGTTTAGATGACTGATTTTCTCCAAACCGTTCGTGAGCGCGTCGTGATCTACGACGGCGCGATGGGCACGAATATTCAGTTTCGCAATCCGACCGCTGATGATTTCTGGGGCAAAGAAGGCTGCAACGAGCTCCTGGTTCTGAGCCGTCCCGACATTATTAGAGACATCCATGCCGATTTTTTTCGCGTGGGATGCGACGTGGTCGAGACCGACACTTTCGGGGCCACGCGGGTGGTGCTGGCGGAATACGATTTGCAAGATAAAGTTGCGGAAATCAATATCGCCGCGGCCAAAATCGCGCGCGAGGTAGCGCAGCAATTTTCCACGAAAGACAAGCCTCGCTTCGTCGCTGGATCCATTGGGCCTACTACGAAGCTGCCGTCCCTCGGACACATCAAGTTTGACGACATGGTGAGGGGTTACGTAGAGCAGGCCAGCGGTCTGATCGTAGGTGGGGTTGACGTTTTGCTGATAGAAACCTCGCAGGATCTGTTGCAGGCAAAAGCCGCGCTCGTCGGAATTTTCGAAGCCATGCAGCAGGCGGGGAAGCGACTGCCAGTCACCATTCAAGTCACGCTCGAAGCTACCGGCACCATGCTGCTGGGCACCGAAATCGGCGCCGCACTCACGGCGCTGGAACCATTCGATGTGGACATCATCGGCTTGAACTGCGCGACGGGACCGGCGGAAATGAATGACGCAGTCCGCTACCTATCCATTAACTCGACCAAACAGATTTCGGTACTGCCCAATGCCGGACTTCCGCACAACGAAGGCGGACACGCCGTCTACAAATTGCAGCCGCAAGAACTCGCTCAGTTTCACAAGCACTTCGTCACCGATTACGGCGTCCGTATTGTAGGAGGCTGCTGTGGCACCACGCCGGAACATCTTCAGGCCGTAGTCGAAGCAGTTTCTGGAATGGAGCCCGCACGCCGAGATGTGAAGCCGACGGCTGCAGCCTCCAGCGCCTACACCTCAGTTCCGCTGGATCTCGATCCCAAGCCGTTGATCGTCGCCGAGGAAATGAATACGACTACTCGGGTCGAACATTTTCGCAACCTTGTCCGCAATCAGAAATACGACGATATCCTCGCGCTTGCCAAGAAGCTGGTAAACGACGGTTCGCACATGCTCGACCTCTGCTGCGCGATTGTCGGAGAAGACGAGAAGGGATACATCACTTCCATTCTCGAAAAAGTGGCGACGCGAGTACCCGCGCCCATTCTGGTGGACTCCACCGAAGCTGACGTCGTGGAAGAAGCGCTAAAGCGCATCCCAGGCAAGGCCATTATCAATTCAATCAATCTAGAGGATGGCGAGAAGCGCACTTCCAAAGTTCTGCCCATGGCCAAACGCTACGGAGCAGCTGTGATCGCGCTGACCATTGATGAAGACGGCATGGCGTTGACTGCGGACAAAAAAGCCGCGATCGCCAAACGCATTTACGATTTGGCTACGGAGAAATACGGAATGCGTTCGACGGACATTATCTTTGACGCGTTGACGCTTCCGATCTCAACCGGGCAGGACGAGTATCGAGATGCTGGAATAGAAACGCTGAATGCTATTAAGAAAATCAAGCAAGAACTCCCAGACGTTAAAACGATTCTGGGTGTAAGCAATATTTCTTTCGGCCTCGACGCCTATCCTCGCCGTGTGTTGAACAGCGTGTTCATGCACGAGGCCGTGGATTACGGCCTCGACATGGCCATTGTGAATTACACAAAGATTTACCCGCTCTACAAGATTCCGCACGAAGAAGTTGAGCTCGCCCGCAAGCTGATTTATCACGATGTCTCCAATGGAGACCCACTGCAGAAGTACATGCAGCACTTCGCCGGGACCAAGGGCAAGATGGAATCTTCCACTACCGCGCATGTGGAAACTCTGTCTGTTGACGACAAATTAAAATTCGTCATCATCAACGGCGAAAAATCTGTCGGCGAAGGTGTTCACAAAAAGACGCTGGAAGAGTTACTGGAGGCAGCGCTTCTCGAATACACCCCGCTCGAGCTGATTAACACTGTTTTGCTCGATGGAATGCGTACGGTGGGCGAGCTTTTCGGCGCTCGCAAGATGCAATTGCCATCCGTGCTCGATTCAGCGTCGGTGATGAAGCAAGCAGTGGCATATCTGGAACCGAAAATGGAGAAGAAGGCCGGTTCGCAGAAGGCCACCATGGTTCTGGCCACGGTAAAGGGAGACGTCCATGATATCGGCAAGAATCTGGTGGACATCATCCTCACGAATAATGGAT
>JBEEGK010000210.1:0-4303 GCA_041166845.1 Acidobacteriaceae bacterium | reverse complement strand
AGAGAAAAGAAAAGGTGGGACTGAACGGCACTGGCCGCGGCAGGCAGGCAGCGAGTATAGATGCTGCTGGATCGGCCATCGGAAGTGTGGGATTGCTTGTCTTCGCCTTTCTAACCTGGAAGCTCTTACCTCAACACAGTATTGGAATGGTGTTGACTCTTTCAACTTTCTTCTGGCTTCTAACATCCGCCAGCCTCTGGCATCTTCGAAAGCGGGATCAGAAAATATCTCGATCCTTACGTTCATAGTTTTTCGGCTCAAGCTCTGTCTTCCTGGGTTTATCAAGGGCAAACCGAGTTATCCATCTTGATCGAAATCGCGAATGGTAGTAAGCGCGAGGTTCAGGAGCTTGCTAAAGAAACAAAGCTTTGAATGGCTAGCATTCCGGCGCTGGTTGCTAAGCTGCGCCACTCTGCAACGTTAGTGATAACTGATCGCCGTCCGCGACTCCGACGATGAGCGTGGAAGCATACGATAACTTTTACTATATTGACCTTAGACAACGTGAAGTGATCGCCCTAGCCAAGACATCCTCAGCCATCCTCGGTAATTACGGTTGCATCCCAGTGCCCGCTATTCCATTTCTCAAGGAGAATTCACATGGGAGATCGAGAGAAAGATCAGCAAAAGGGCGGCCAACAACGCGGTCAGCAGGGGAGTGGCGGACAAAAAGGCGGCCAGCAAGATAAGGGCCAACAGCAACAAGGGGGTGGTCAGAGAGACAAAGGCCAGCAAGGTGGTGGCGGTCAGCAAGGCGGCGAAAACCGGTAGCACTGAATAAACTAGCGCGATAGGTGCCGGGAATTTTTATTTCGCGGCACATTTTTTAGGGATTAGCGATTGGTGAAGCAGCAGGGCTCGGACGCCCGCAGTAAGGCTGCCCAAGGCATTTAACCTCAACCACAATTACCAAGAAAGGTGTTATGTACCATCATATTAAAAAACTAATGTATACCGTCAATGTCAGCACCCCTGATCCGCGCTTCGGCAACATGCTGCTAGAACAGTTTGGCGGCGCAAATGGCGAACTGGCGGCGGCCATGCAGTACTCCATTCAGGGTCTCAACTGTGACGATCCAGAGCGCAAGGACATGCTTATGGATATCGGTACCGAGGAACTCAGCCACCTGGAAGTCGTGGGGACCCTCGCTCGCATGCATCTCCAGCCCATGAAAAAAAGCCGGGACGCCGCAGAAGCCGATCCTCTAGTCGCCATCGCCGGGGGAGGAGGGGTTACGCTTTGCAACTCCATGGGAGATTCCTGGACGGCTGACTATCTGAAGATTACAGGTGAGCTCGACGTAGATCTCCGAAGCAATATCGCCGCTGAAGCTCGAGCGAAGATCGTATATGAGCGGCTCATAAACTTCTGTGATGATCGCGGTTCAAAAGATGCCCTCCAGTTCTTAATGACTCGCGAGATCACCCACATGAAGGCCTTCACAGCTGCGCTTGAAAGTCTAGGCAAGGATAGATTCACCATCGGCAAAATCCCCCCGACTCCAGGGCTGGTAGACGAATACTTCAATGATTCAACCGGTGTCGGAGACGAAGGAGAAACCGACGCTCGTGGTCCATGGAACCAGGGCGGCTCGTGGAAAATAGTGGACCCTCCGGAACTTGAAAAGGGGGTTGAAGGGCGAGACCGGGCTAAGGCGAAAGCCAGCGTGCAGGAACTTAACGCTGAACCACGTAAACAAAAACCAAAGAAGACGGCCTGATCCGCAAAGACATCCATAGACTGCGAGGGGCGATGCTGCTCCTCGCAGTATTTCTGATCATAGGCATCGACCACTTTGTAGAAAACAACCTCCCAACCCATAGAGATATCACTCGCCCTTATCTTTTTCTCTCCTGGCGATCAGAGAATTCCTGATAGTACAAAAGGGTATGCTTCGTCCCGCTCGCAAGCGTATGAATCTAATGCTTGGGAATTTGGATTCCATGGTGGTCAGCAAGGTATACCTTCTGATCAGTCGTTATTCAGAGCTTGCAGTCTTTGGGGGTTTGATGTGTGGGACGAAGCTGCTCACTGCGGCAGCCCCACCTTCCGCACCAGTTCAGCAAACCGTGGGTCGGAACGTATGGGATCGAGCAAGGAGTCAGTCTTCAAACCCTCCAGCAACGCATCGCGCTCCTGATAAGCGGTGTTGAGCCACCGGAAAGCTTGATCTTTGTTTCCCAAGTCGGCATACAGCCGAGCTATGGCGTACGCAGAAGAGTAGCCAGTCCTACGTTGCGCTTGCCGGGCTTCAACGCCTTTAGTGAGAGCGCCCTTCCAGCCTGCCGAACCGAATCCTTGCTCCAGAGCAGAAGCGAAATCCGACTGGTTCCGGTCACCGGAGAGCTGGCCAACGGCCTTCCATTCTTCAATGACCTGCGGGTACATGCGTTTCCCCCAATACCCATAGGCCAAGCAATTGTGCGCCAAGGCGAAGGCCGGGTTCTCATTCGCTACCTTCTTGCAGACGGCAATGGCCTCATCGTACTGTCGTGCCATGATGTGAATGAATCCGACTTGTACGCTGATGATTGGTGACAGGGGATCAAGCTGGTGGGCACGATCGATTTCAGCAAGGGCCTCCTGCTCCCTGCCTCCAATCATGCCAATATCGTACGCATACAACCAGTGTACCGCTGCATCGCTGGGATCAAGTTCCAAAGCCTTCTTGTACTCAGCCTGTCCTCCGGCAAAATCCCAGTCGTACTCCATATAGTTGCTGCCCAGAACAGCATGGGGATAGGCCAAGCTCGCGTCTAACTCCAGCGCCCTGCGGGCGGCGGCATTCGACTTCGGAAAGTCTTCGCTGGGACCGCCACCAAATCCGGTCAGTGCGCCATAGGCATCTGCCAGACCCACATATGCCAAAGCGTAGTTGGGGTCTTTCGAGATGGCTTGATTGAAATAGGAGATTGCGGTGGCAAAGTCCGGAGAGGTTTGTTTGTTCCAGTAGTAACGACCCTTCAAATACAACTGGTAGGCTTCTGGATTTTGCGTGCCTTGTTTAGTGACCTGCTGCTTTTCTGCAGTGCTGAGCTTGGAGCGCAACTTTTCCGCGATGTCGCCCGCAATCCGCTGTTGCAGCGAGATAATGTCTGAGTTCTTGCCGTTGTAATGCTGCCCCCAGATTTCGGTGTTATCCCGAACATCGGTAAGCTCGGCACTCACTTCGATGCTGTCTAATCGGGGCACCAGCCGCCCGATCACCAGCGCGGACACGCCTAGCTCGTTGCCGACCTTTTGCACGTCCACATCTTTCCCTTTGTAGTGGAAGACCGAGTTGCGAGACTTCACCTTTAGCTGCGGTACATGGGCGAGGTTGTCGATCAATGATTCGGTGATGCCATCGCTGAGATAGTCGGTGTTGGCATCTCCACCCCCGTTGGTGAAGGGCAGCACGGCAATGGAATCAATCTGAGCTGTCCTACCGGATCGCAAGTACCAAGTGCCAACCGCCGCCAGCCCGATGGCAGCGATGCAGGCGGCTAGGGCGATCCAGAGCTTGCTACGTTTCTCAGGCAATGCTGGTACAGCAACCGTTCTGGTGGATTCGGTATCACGCCTCAGGCGTTGCAGTTCCGCTCGCATGTCAGCGGCGTGCTGGTAGCGGAGGTTCTTGTTCTTCTCTAGTGCCCGGTTAACGATGTCTTCGAGCTTCGGCGGTATGTCAGGATTCAATCGGAGCGCTGGAACCGGCGCTCGATTCAGGATCGAATCGAAGATAGTTCCTGAAGTGTCGCCCCGAAACGGCAATGTTCCGGTACACATCTCATACAGCACCGCCCCGAAAGAGAACAGGTCGGTGCGAGCGTCGAGTTCCTTCCCGCGAACCTGCTCCGGCGACATATACGCCACGGTGCCCAGCGCACTGCCCGGACTCGTCAGATGTTCCTCTGACTCGATGGTCGCGGCACTCAGGGCAACGTTTTCCGGCTTGAGAGTGACTTTTGCGAGCCCGAAATCGAGAATCTTCGCCTGTCCTCGATTCGTGACGATGATGTTCGCGGGCTTGATGTCCCGATGGACGATTCCTTTCGAGTGTGCGGCATCCAGTGCATCGGCGATCTGGATGCCTAGATCGAGCACCGTCTCGATCTCCAGCGGCTTGCCAGCGATCCGGTGCCGGAGCGTCTGCCCCTCCAGCAGCTCCATCGCTATAAAGGTTCGGCCATTGGATTCGTCAATCTCGTAGATCGTGCAGATGTTCGGGTGGTTCAAAGAGGACGCAGCTTTAGCCTCCCGCTGGAAACGACTGAGGGCTTGCGAATCGCTGGCGAGTTCGTCGGGAAGGAACTTCAGGGC
>JBEEGK010000209.1:0-4523 GCA_041166845.1 Acidobacteriaceae bacterium | reverse complement strand
GTTCGCCACCCAGATTTTGCGGAGCCAGCTTCGTCCCATCATTCGCACGACGCCTTCCCTGCTCCGGATGACTATTTTCATCCAGATTGGTCCATCGCGCCTCGCGGTCCGTCCAACGCCGCGCCCAGCGCGGCTGCGGCGGCCGCCATGCAGAGCGTCAGTGCTGATGAAATACAGCCGAATCAGATTTTAGTTAGTTCTGCGATCGGGAATCTTGACGTTTCTGCCCCACCCCGGCCAACTTTGTCAGGAGGAGACGGTTTTGGAAGATTCTGGCATGCTCACAGAGCGGAAGCTTATATTGGAATTGCCATTCTCTTGCTGATTGTCGCCCTCTCAGGATTAGGAAAAACTTCTCTCGAGACTCCTGGCCCTCCTCTATCAGCTGCTGCGCGACGGAAGAATCCACCCAAGCCCAAGCTCACCACCTTCGAGCAGCTTCTTGTTGGCCTGGGGCTGGCGGAACCTCCACCGGCGCCAGTCTATGAAGGCAATCCCGACACGCAGGTTTGGGTTGACTTGCACACTGCCCTCTATTATTGCCCTGGCACAGATCTATTCGGAGCCACTCCCAAAGGCCAGATGACTACGCAGCGCAGCGCACAACTTGATCAGTTCCAACCCGCCGACCGCAAGCCGTGCGACTAGATTTTAGGAGCCTGAGAGAGAACTGCGGAGATCAGGACTGCGTGAATCTGTTCAGCGTAGTGCGGGCCCAAGGCAGCGCAGGGCCTCAGATTGCGAAAAACATTTTGCTTTGATTGAAGAACATGGGTGGCGGTAAAACGGATTTCAGGGAGAGATCAGGTCCCGCCGATGGCGAGACCTGTTTCCAAAAAATTACGCGTAGGAATTTTCGTGACGTCGCGCTTCATACCATAGCGCTAATTCGACGCGGTTCCACAATCCAAGCTTGTCGTAAATCACCCTCAAATAGTTTTTGACGACGTGCTCGGTAGTTCCGATTGAACTGGCGATGTCGCGGTTCTTGAGTCCCTGGGCGACGAGCTCGATGACTCGTTGCTCTCTGTCGTTGGTGTTGCGTTTTCCGTAACGATCCCCTCCGAACATAATTGCCTCCGATATAAAAGTGTGGCGAGTTTTACTCGCTTTATCCCGCTGTTAATTCCGAATCGGAGGAATAATCGGTTGAAGTGCGCTTTGACAGTGCGCCTTGCAATGTTCAATTGCTTACCGATTTCGTCGTTGTCGCAGCCCTGAAGCAGCAAATCTGCAATCTGCCGCTCTCGAGGAGCCAATCGAACCGACTTATCCTGCATTAAATCCCCCGTCTGGCTATGTTTCAGAACCACTGGGCTTCTCAGCTCCAGCTCAAAAAGCGCTTGTTTTGCGGTTCTCCAAAAATTCATAGCATTCACGTTGCCAAGTTGAGACGATTTGGAGAGTTGTTCCTCGTTCTAATTTTCCACAGGGCGGCCCTTAGGGAATAGATTCCCTTCAGTTCGCCCAGACTTGCCCAGTTCAGGCCCTCAGCGCACTGGCTGCGGCGATCACCCGCGTGACAACAAAAGTCCCAAACTGGGCCAAATACGTTAAAAATAGGCATTTATGGCTTGCGAATCGGACCGCAGCCGTTAGCAATACGCCACAGCAGAACACCGCACAACAGCCGACCTGCAGGCGGCGAATGACGACAGGTCGTTAACCTTATTTTCTCGGGCTGTTGAAAACCGGAGCAACTAGGTTAAACACCGTAGGTCAAAATTGCTCTTCTACGGTAAATTAGCTGGAAGAATTACACGAAGGTACATGCTAGAGGGTACAGGCTAAACCTGACAATCTGCGGACCATTCTCTCAGTCACAATGCGGCGAATGTCAAATCCTCCCATGAAATTGACGGTTATCATCCCGGTTTATAACGAACGCGCCACCATTGCCTACGTCGTGGAGCGGGTGCTGGCCGTGCCGCTTACGCTAGAAGTTCTGTGCGTGGACGACGGTTCGACCGACGGAAGCGTTGAGCTTCTCACCACATTGCAGAAAGAGAACCCGGCGGTTCGCGTGTTCCTGCAACCGAAAAATATGGGCAAGGGCGCGGCGTTGCGTCGTGGAATTCAGCAAGCGACGGGAGACTTTGTCATCATCCAGGACGCGGATCTGGAATACGATCCAGCGGACTATCCGGCGCTGCTGGAGCCTTTAATCCAGAACAAGGCGGATGTCGTTTACGGTTCGCGCTTCCTGGGAAGTCGCCCTCATCGCGTGCTTTACTTCTGGCATTCGGTCGGAAATCGGGCGCTTACCCTGCTGTCTAATTGCTTGACTAACATCAATCTCAGCGACATGGAAACCTGCTACAAGGTTTTTCGCCGCGAGATCATTCAATCCATACCGATCGAGGAAAACCGATTCGGATTTGAACCCGAGATCACGGTAAAGATTGCCAAGCGCCGCCTGCGAATTTACGAAGTCGGAATCAGTTATTGGGGGCGCACTTACGAAGAAGGCAAAAAGATCGGATGGAAAGATGGCGTCCGCGCGCTCTGGTGTCTGCTCAAGTACGCGCTGATCGAACGCGCCGTCCCTCTAGCCAAGCCTTCTGTTGCGATCGAATCCGCCAGGTTCGATATTGACAGCGACTCGCGCCGCGGACAGGCATGAATTGCGTGGCTTGCGGATTAGCTTAGTGCCAGCGGTCCGCCAGTTCCCACCAGACTAATCGTAACCACTCATCCAGATTGGTCTTCGCCCACTGCCGGTTTCTCCACCAGCGCGGAGAGAAGTGCCGGTCGTCGAATGTTGCCGCGACGCTAAAATTAAATGCAGGCGCTTCACGCGCAAAGATGTCGAGCGCTCGTCTGGTGTGAAAGTCGGAGGTCACCAGCAATACCCTCTTAGCTGCGCTGCCCCGCAAGCAATTCTTTACGTCGTTGACCTCGGCTTTGGTTGAAAGCCCGAAGACTGGACAAATGCCGATCGAGGAGCTATTGGGAAAGCGGTCTTCGTACTCCTGAGCGAGTTCAGTTTCGCGGCGTCCATAAACTTCGGCCTCGGCGGGCACATCCAGAAGCAGCCTCGGCGCAAGGTTTTGATCTAGCAGTTGCATTCCTCGCAAAGGACGGCGCTGGGTCTCGCCGGCAAGCACCACGATCACGTCGGCAGGTTGAGGCTTATCAATGACTAAAAATCCACCGGACGTCGCCAGTAACACAATGAGTGTGAATCCGATCACGAAAAGAGATATCAATGCTATCTTGCGCATGGACGCTTTCTTGATTGAATCATGAAGGTAGAAACTAGTGAGCAGCGCGCTCGCATTTTTCCAGAGCCGTGACCTAAGTACTCACACAGTACCCAACCCACGGTTACCGAATAGCAGTGCGCCGCCTGCGAAGCTGATTGACCCACAAAAACTAACCCACTAAAATTCAACTTCGACGATAACGACAATCCATTATGAGCATTCAATCACTGCCAGCCACCGCGTTCGCTGAATTAAAAAACAAAATTGAGTCTCGTCAGGCCCGTGTGGCCGTGATTGGCTTGGGTTATGTCGGACTTCCGCTGTCGCTTCTTTACGTGGAGCAGAAGTTTCCCGTCACCGGGTTTGATATTGACGCGAGAAAAGTATCATCGCTGCAAGCAGGTGAGTCTTACATTTTCCGTATCCCCGCGACTGAAATTCAGCAGGCTCGATCGCAAGGCTTCGCAGCAACCTCGGATTACTCCCAGCTGACTGAAATGGACGCGATCATCATTTGCGTTCCCACTCCGCTAAATGAATATCACGAGCCGGATCTTAGCTACATCACCGACACCGCGAAATCCATTGCACCCTATCTTCGAGCCGGCCACCTGGTGATTCTGGAGAGCACGACTTATCCCGGCACCACAGAAGAGGTTTTGGTACCGATCCTCGAGAAGGGCAACAAGCACGGTCTTACCGCTGCTCGCGCCGATCAGCCCGACGCAGAATCTTTTTACGTGGCATTCTCACCTGAGCGCGAGGACCCCGGCAACCAGACTGTCGCGCGACGCGATATTCCAAAAGTGGTTGGGGGGCTCGACAAACGTGCCTCCGAACTCTCGACGCGATTGTACGGCGCAATTTTCAACCGCGTGGTTCCGGTGTCGTCTCCCGCTGCTGCCGAGATGACCAAGCTGCTGGAAAATATCTATCGCTGCGTGAACATCGCCCTGGTGAATGAACTCAAGCTTCTTTCGCTGCGCATGGGACTGGACATCTGGGAAATTATTGATGCGGCTGCCACCAAACCATTCGGCTTCCATCCCTTCTATCCCGGGCCTGGACTAGGTGGCCATTGCATACCTGTGGATCCGTTCTATCTTTCGTGGAAGGCCAAAGAGTGGGACTTCCGCACCCGCTTCATTGAGCTGGCAGGTGAAATCAATACCAACATGCCATACCACGTGTTGGAGTCCGTAGGAAAGGCTTTGAACCAGTCGAAAAAGGCTTTGAACGGAGCCAAAGTCATGGTGCTTGGGCTCGCTTATAAAAGAGACATTGACGACTTGCGGGAATCTCCTTCCTTGACCATCA
>JBEEGK010000208.1:0-2989 GCA_041166845.1 Acidobacteriaceae bacterium | reverse complement strand
TTTGTGGGAACAGGCCTTCCTCCTGGAATCCGAGCTCCTTGGCTAACGGCTCTCTCGATCTCTTGGAGCTGTGAGTGCGCGAAGGATCCCATCAGCCAGGCTAGGCGGCCTTCTCGTCATCCTCCGGTTTCGGAGTTCCGACCAACTCTTGTTGGAGCCTGTCCATTTGTAACGCAGATTCCTTTATTTGTTCAGCACATTCGTGTCCCATTCGGGGCAGAAACCCTCCGTATTCCCCAAGGAGCAGGCTCACGTTCGCCTCGATAGCCGAGGTTTCGGAGCGAAGGTTGTTGGAAAGAGCGAACGTTAATTTTCCTAGTCGGAAATCACGCTCAGCTAATCGGCGTTTACTTTCAGCAGCTTCACGCTCAAGCGCCTGCCCGTGGAAGCGGCCGAGTGCAAAAAGACCGGCCGTCAGCAGGACTAAACATAAATTGGCAATAATCGTTGCCTCCAAGGTTTTCTTTAAGGTAGCGTTGCGGGCATTTTCGGATGTGGCCAAGCTGCCGCTCTCCGCGGCGGAAAGCGAAGCCAGAAGTCCACGAGCTTTATCCATGTATTCCTGACCTTCGTTTGTATCCTCCAGCATAAACGCACGGTGGCGATAGCCCTTCTGGCGGAAGGCAATGGAGCGTTCCATCTCATCCTGTTTCGAGTTCGCCAGCGATTCGAGTTGTGATTCCATTGAGCGCTCGTCCGCCACGCGATTCGCTAACCTCTCACGAAGGCGCGCCAGATCGGCGCCAATCTTAGCCTTGGCGTCGGCGTAAGGCTGCAAGTAAGAAGAGTTGCCGGTGAGAAGGTAGCCGCGCTGACCGGTCTCCATATTTGTGAAGTCTTGCAATATCCCCGAAATATCCGACTGGATCGTAGAGCCTTCCAAAGTGAGTGCGGCACTCTTCTGCATCTGTTTTAAATGGCTAATCTCGAGATAAGCGTTTAGAAACAGAATGGCGAGCAGGGCAGCGGCGCCAACTTGCAGTGCAACTTTTCGGATCGTTTTAATTGTGCCCTCCTTGCATGCACACATGCGCACGCAATAAAGATGAAATGTCTGACCGTGGCCGCTAGCGGCCATCGCGGCTCGCTGAGGATTGTAGCAGCGGCCCAGCGCCGCCGCACGCGGAGCTGGCCTTTTATGGCTGCATTCGATCAAGCCTCAGCGATTGTTGGGTCACCCTAAAGGCAAAAGCCGTGGAAGTGAAAGACGAACACGAGATCGAGGCCCGTGGTGCCCACCCGTCGAACGCCACGACGAGTGGGGCAGCCTCTGTAGGGGTAGTTCTGAATGTGTTGAGAGTCCTTTACTACTCATTAGATGGAACGATCTCGAACTCAATCTTAATTTCGTCTTTAACTTTGATAGTTCCACCCGCAACACTTATGGGTTGTATACCGAACTTGCTTTGTTTCAGAGCTGCGTGGCCAAGATAGTGGCCTTGTTCGTTCGAGACGAGCACGCTAACGGGCTCGGTCTTTCCGTGCAGACTAAGGTTTCCGTTCACTTCCCACTTACCGTCCGCGAGTTTAGCAATGCGTGTCGATTGGAAGGAGATCTGAGGAAAGTGTTCGACATCGAGAACCTCAGTTCCTTCCATCGTATGTTGAATTTCAGCACGCTTATCTTTTGCAATATCTGGGTCCATCACACGCAACTTGCGAGCGTCGAGTCGCAGTTGGACAGTTGGGTTTGAGGACGAATCTATCGCACCCTCTGCAATAGGCGCCTTTATCTCGTGGTCATGCGCGAAGGCGGAGAACATGCCGGATTTGAAGACACGAATTGTCAAGGTTGACTTATTCACATCAATCGCTCGTCGTTGTGCATTAACTTTCACTGGCAAGATCCACAGGATAATTATCAGGATTCCCAGCGCCAGCTTTGCGCTGATCAGACGGGATTTTGCTAAACCGCCACTATGCAAGCTGGTAGCTGAAGGGCGATAGCCAGGGATTTTCACGACTTCCTCCTAAACCTCCGGTGAGGTATTGGCCTACGGCGTTATGGTGAAATTCACGGTATTTGAGTTCTGGCCTGCCTGGTTCATGTAGATCCCAGTTCCACCCGGGTTCCTCACGTAGACGGGGACGGTGCCAGCAGTGGACAGATCAGCAGCAGGAATGGCAGCGGTGA
The DNA here is from genome assembly GCA_041166845.1 of Acidobacteriaceae bacterium. GTDB lineage: Bacteria > Acidobacteriota > Terriglobia > Terriglobales > Acidobacteriaceae > JALYIM01. The sequence continues at coordinate 855 of JBEEGK010000208.1, read as the reverse complement.
CCTGGCCTGCCATAGCGAATGTGGTGGCAAGCGGAACGCTATTCCAATAGACAACCGCACCACTAACAAAATTGCTGCCATTCACGGTCAAGGTAAACGCAGGGCCGCCCGCCGTCGCACTGTTGGGCATCAGTTGGGCAATCGTGGGAGCCCTCGCTATCATGCCCGATTTTGAACTGTAGCCACATCCTGCGGCGCAAATTGCTAACAGAACAACACCGATCAGTTTCATAACACATCTCCAAAATTAATTTGGGTACCTCAGGTAAATGACTCTAGAATGTGCAAGACGAGTATTTGTCAGTACCGCGTCTTTTTCTGGTCATTTTTTAAAACCAAAAAGTCTTATGAAAACATCACATCGTTCGTTTTTAACTGAATGCTTACATCTGCCTGACAGTCATAGTGATCAACCCCCTAACGACCGGGTATTAATGCAGATACCTGTTCCAAATTGACCAGTATTCCCGTAGGCGGAAAAGTAAGCTGGGGGTGGCTAGGGAGAGGTGGTTCGCATTATGGTCCCGGTCAGCCAAACCCCGCATAAAATTCTGCTGGTAGACGACGACGCCGCCGTGCTCGACATGGTGACCCTGGGGCTTCAACGCAAGGGATACGAGGTGGTCGCTGTCGCTGGCGTTAACGACGCTCTCAAACGCATCACTACAGAGAATTTCGATGCCCTTATCACTGATTTGCACATGCCCAACCCGGGAGATGGTTTCACGGTCATCAGTGCCATGCGCCACTCCCAGCCCGCGGCATTGACACTGTTGGTCAGCGGATACCCAGACGTCCAAAGCGCCATGGCTTCTATTTTTTTAGAGGCAGACGAAATAGTCACAAAACCATTCG
>JBEEGK010000207.1:0-2955 GCA_041166845.1 Acidobacteriaceae bacterium | reverse complement strand
CGACCGTTCTTGAATTTGTAGATCGGCAAATCGTTGAAGCACTTTCATACCACTTGCGCCAGCTTGGGGTTACATTTCGGTTGGCGGAAAAGGTGACACATGTCGCAATCGACCCAGTGCGCGATCGTGTTGTTGCCGATCTGGAGAGCGGCAAGAAAATCCAAGCCGACGCGCTCGTTTATGCCGTGGGCCGCCAAGCCAATGGCGACCAGCTTCGCCTGGATGCTGCTGGACTCGCGGCGGACTCGCGCGGTAGGTTGAAGGTAAATCAGTTCTTTCAGACCGACGTTCCGCATATCTACGCGGCTGGCGACATTATTGGATTCCCGGCACTGGCAAGCACCTCGATGGAGCAGGGCCGGCTGGCGGCCTGTCACATGTTCGGAATTCCATTTGAACACACGCCCGATCTCTTTCCTTACGGAATTTATACCATTCCGGAAATCTCCATGGTTGGCCAGACCGAGGAAACACTAACCGCCAATAAAGTTCCCTATGAGGTGGGAATCGCGAAGTACTCTGAACTTGCAAAGAGCATGATGCTCGGCGATGAGACTGGGATGCTGAAGCTGCTTTTCGATCGAGGAACCCACAAACTCCTTGGCGTGCATGCTCTAGGACAGCGTGCGACTGAAATCATCCATATTGGTCAAGCGGTACTCTTTTACGGCGGGTCAGTCGAATATTTCCGGGATGTAGTCTTTAACTATCCAACACTCGCCGAAGCGTACAAAGTAGCCGCCTTTGACGGCTTGAACAAACTCTGATCAATGGGCTCAAGAATGGGACAACGGCGGAAATCTAACAGGAGATTCTGGAACTGGGCCGACAACACATGCGCATAGACAAGGGCGTCTCGTTTCTACTGCTTTTCGGATTTGGTCTCGCGGTATTGCCCGGAATAGCGCAGACTGCCGCTGATAAATATCCAGAGAATCCGACGCCGCAAGTCAATGTGTCATCGAAAGCCGCACGGCTTGGCCAGCTGCCAATAGAGTGGATCATTGGTCCATACATTCCGGTGCATGGGCAACTCGAAACGTTATCGAATGCCCAGCGAGGGGAGATTTATGTTCGGCAGACGTTCCTCACCGCCGGATCTTATGTGGCGAGAGCGTTTTCGGCTGGACTTGACCAGGCACGTGGTGAGCCTCCCGATTGGGGCGGCGGTTCTGTTGGCTATGGCAGACGTTACGCGGCGCGGTACGGAGAGTTCGTAGTTCAGAGCAGCATACTGTCTGGAGGGAATGCTCTGCTTGGGTATGAGCCTCGGTACGACTTCTGCCGTTGCGACGGGTTCTGGCCTCGCACGCGCCACGCTATATCGCGAAACTTTGTAGCCTATGACCGAAGTGAGCACAACCTTCGGCCACAAGTGCCGATGTACAGCGGGGCGTTCGCGGCTGGCGTGCTGTACAACACATGGCTGCCGGGGCAACACAACATTTGGAGAGGAGGTGCATACAATGTGTTGTCGCAGGCGGGAATCGGAAGTGGGTATGATTTCGTGAGCGAATTTGCCTTGGATATTCTGCACGCGTTTGGCCTGAAAAAGGGCGTGCGGGGCGCGCCATAATCGCGGGAGTTCCAACCGCCTCTACACGAACCAACTCACCTACGAGCAACGATTCGCACTTGTTGCGGAGGACGATGTGAATTTGAAACTGGCTGGAAAGGTTGCGTTGGTAACGGGATCGACTGCAGGGATCGGGTTTGCCATAGCTCAGTCGCTCGCAATCGAGGGTGCGCATGTCTACGTGAATGGACGCACGCAAAAGCGCGTGGATGCGGCGATGGCGGCAATCCGATCGCATGCCGCAACGGCTAAGGTTGATGGCATTGCCGCGGACTTTTCAGGCTCAGACGGCGCAGAAGCCGTGATTGCGAAAGTCCCCGCAGTGGATGTGCTGGTAAACAATGTCGGAATTTTCGAGCCGAAGCCATTTACCGAAATTCCGGATGCCGACTGGTACCGCTTCTTTGAGATCAACGTAATGAGCGGAGTGCGAATGGCGCGACACTACCTCTCAGGAATGCTGAAGAGGAACTGGGGCCGCATTCTTTTCATTTCGAGCGAATCAGGTGTGCAGATTCCGCCGGAAATGGTGCATTACGGAATGACGAAGACTGCACAGATTGCCGTGGCGCGAGGGATCGCGGAATCGGTAGCTGGAACCGGCGTGACTGCAAACAGCATAGTTGCCGGGCCGACGGAGTCGGAAGGTGTGGGCAGCTTTGTCGAGGCGATGGCGAAACAGCAGAACAAATCGAAGGGAGAGATCGAGCAGGAGTTCTTCGAGCATGTGCGGCCGTCGTCCCTGCTGAAGCGCCTTGCCACCGTGGATGAAGTTGCAGCGCTGGCCACTTACGTGGCCAGCGAGCTTTCTTCAGCGACGAACGGAGCAGCACTGAGAGTAGATGGCGGTGTCGTTAGGGCGATCCTTTAAACGACATATGGAAATGGACGATTGGGCCCGATACGCGGCGGATATTCCTGTGTCAGCGTACATATAACGCTTTTTATCTTGCGCACATTGTCCAAGCGTGACGCATGGCTAGAATAAATCAAATATGAACCCCGCGTACCTCTCCGCCCTCGCCGCGCTCTCCGGTTCTGCCGTCGGCGGGTTAACGTCCTTTCTCAGCTCGTGGCTCGGTCAAAGTACCCAGCTTAGGGCGCAGGTGTTCCTCAACGACAAGAGTCGCAGGCAGGAACTCTATCGTGAATTCGTTGATGAAGCTTCGAAGGGATACATCGACTCGATCACTACCAACACGCCTGATCTAACCAGGCTTGTTGCCCTCTACGCTCTGATCTAGCACTGTAGGATTAGCATCGTCGTAATCTCGTGCAACCGGCCGGATCCTTCATACTTAAACTATGACCTTGGCGGATATTTTGTTTTTTTTCCTCCAACGGGTTGCTGTGGGAGCCACCGGAATATTCCTGGTGCT
>JBEEGK010000206.1:0-2966 GCA_041166845.1 Acidobacteriaceae bacterium | reverse complement strand
TTTCACAGGAGGCTTCTCGGGGAAGGAAACGCCGCTATTACTTCGGAGGCGCTTGTTGGGTCTGGTTCGGCACAGCACTGTTTGAGCTGGAGGCAAGCTGTTCCAGATCGTTCTTCAACAGGCTGACTTCGACACGTCCGCCGCTGCTGCGCTTGGCTTTTGAGCCTTGCTCATCCGCGCTTGCCGAAGGAACTGGGGCATTGCCCATGCCGACGACGTAGATGCGGTAGAGCGGAATGTCGTGGTTCTCTACCAGGTAGCGGACGACCGACTCGGCCATGCGCTGCGAGGTTCCGATGGCGGTCTGACCCTTACCGGAAGAGAATCCCTGCACTTCGACGATGTAGCCGCGTTGGTCTTTCAGCGGTGTGGCTAACTCGTCAAGAGCAGCTTTCGCGTTCTGGCTGAGGGCGCTCTGTCCAACGCGGAAACGGATCTCCGTCTGGTTCGACGCCTTGTATTGGTCAATGTTACCGACTACCTGCTCGACATTGTTCAGGCGGGTGTTGGCCTGCGTGGCGGTCTGCTGCGCCATCTGGGCCTTATTACCGGCATCAATTGCGTGCTGGTCAGCTTCGGTAGCTTTGGAGGCCGCTAAGCGGATGCCTTCCTGCGCGCGAGAATCGGTGTCTTTAATAGACCGGCCATTCGAGGCGGTAAGCTCATCCAACTCGTTTACGCGATCACGGATGGGCTGGGTCTGCCGCTGTACGTATTTCTTACGGGCAAAAGGATTGACCCTTCCCCAGAAACCCTCGCGTGCGGCTGGCTGTAACGGCTGCTTCCCGCTGGCGCTCGAGCCGGAAGAACTCTGGTCAGCGCTTTGAGTGGTGCTCTGGTTGGTGCTGGTTGAACTAGGGGCCGTTTGCGCTGCAACCGGCAGAGCCAGCGCAGCGGCGACGAACATTCCTACGAGAGCGCGATTTTTCATTTTGTACTTCCTCCGAGTGGCGGAGCAACCTGAGGCTCCATGCACGCCTAACGGGCGTGAGTGTGATTGTTCAAGTACCGCCGAAACTTCAATACCTCTAAGATGCCGGTATCCAGCCTTGCGTATAACAGTTGCAATGCCAAACTGCTGGATTGCTAAGTCCTGCGTTTCCAAGTACATTTTAGTCCCATTGTGGGTGGCAATAGCAGCAAAAATTTGCTACTCAGGGTAAATTTGGCGGAACTGATATAAAAACTGCGGCCGCCGAATTGCGGCACTTGTTCAAGATTATCCGCCGAAACGGGTATTAAGCGCGAGATTAACAGGAGAATCATGGGCCGAAAACAGGGAAACTGCCGGCAAAACGGGCTGATCTTCTTTGCCTTCCTTCTTTCACTCTCAATTTTTTCAGTTGCAAGGTTTCAGGGACAAGACGATCCGCGCGCAGCAGGTCTGGCTTCGCGAAGGATACCGGCGGACCGTATGTCTCAGTACTCTGACCTGGCGCAGCAATGGGAGCAGGAATACCTGCGGATAGACACTACGAATCCTCCCGGAAACGAAACTCGCGCGGCATCCTTCTTCAAGAAGATTTTCGATCAGGAAGGGATTGAAAATCGCGTTTTCGAGTACGCACCCGGGCGAGCCGACATCTGGGCCAAAATTCCTGCGACTGGCAAACCGACCAAGCCAGCGATTGTTCTGCTGAGTCATATGGACGTGGTCACCAGTGATGCGGCCCGTTGGAAGGCGCCCCCGTTCAGCGCGAACATCATTGATGGCGCGATTTACGGACGTGGCGCGCAAGACATGAAAAGCGATGGCCTCGCCGACTTGGTCACCCTGGTTATGCTCAAGCGGGAGAAGATTAAGCTCGATCGTGACGTAATTTTTCTGGCTGTCAGCGATGAGGAAGTAGATGGCACAGGATCGGACTGGTTCATTGCCAATCAGCGAGGTCTGCTCGAAAACGCCGAGTTTCTGATCAACGAAGGCGGAGGAAACCTCCGCGGCGATAATGGCAAACTAAAATTTGTGGGGATAGGATGCGGCGAGAAATCCACCTTCTGGCTACACGTCGTCGCTCATGGACGCCCCGGTCATGGTTCAAAGCCGAATCAGGATTCAGCCCCGAACCGTCTCGTGCGAGCGCTGGACAAAATCATCGCCTATAGAACGCCGTTTCGCGTGCTACCGGTCGTGGACGAATTTCTGCGAACGATGGCGCCATACCAGCCTGCGGACCGCGCCGAGAAATATCAGAACATTCGACTGGCTTTGGAAGATAAAAATTTCCAAATGGAAGTCGAACGCGACGAAACCCTTAACTATCTTTTGCGAGACACGATTTCACTGTCCATGCTGGGAGGTTCGCAGCAGACGAATGTTATCCCACCGGATGCCTGGGCGAACATAGATGTCCGCCTGCTGCCGGGATCAGATCACAAGGCATTTCTAGAAACTATCCAGAGGCTCGTGAACGATCCTAACGTAACTATCGAACCGCTGAACAATGACTTCCGCGCACCGAACTCTTCTCCTACAAATACGGCGTTGTACGAAGTTTTCAAGAGGGTTTCGGCCACGTACTTCCCCGGCGCCCCGGTGGCGCCGCGCATGGAGAGTGGATACACCGAGAGCCAGCGCTTCCGACTGCTGGGAATTAATTCTTACGGATTCTCGCCTTACGCCACCACTGAAGCAGAATCTGCCACCGAGCATGGCAATGATGAACGCATCCCGGTGGAAGAAGTCCGCCGTGGATTCCGAATCATGTACGACGTTGTGACCCAGGTGGCCGCGGCTCCATAGCGGAGAATGTCGCCAAATGCTTTGTGATTTCACTCGCTTCCGCGTCATCACTTTCGATTGTTACGGCACGCTGATTGACTGGGAAACTGGGATTTTGTCGGCGCTGCGTCCGATACTCTCCGCACATCGCAAATATCTCGACGACGCGGGTCTGCTGGAGTTGTATGGCGAATTGGAAGCTGAGGCCGAAGCTGAGGGGCAAGCATTCCAACCCTACCGGAAC
>JBEEGK010000205.1:0-13083 GCA_041166845.1 Acidobacteriaceae bacterium | reverse complement strand
GAGGATCTGGCGCGGAAGATAACCAGCCGCACCAAGCTGATCGCGGTGGGATATGCGTCGAATGCGGTGGGAACCATAAATGATGTGCGCGAAGTTGTGCGCCTCGCTCACAAAGTTGGGGCGATGGCCTATATTGACGCCGTCCATTACGCGCCCCATGGGCCGATTGATGTTCGTAAGCTGGATTGCGACTTCCTAGTCTGCTCAACCTACAAGTTCTTCGGTCCGCATATGGGAGTGCTTTACGGCAAGCGCGAACACCTTCGAAAACTAACGCCTTACAAGCTTCGCGCCAACAGCGATGAGGTGCCTTACCGATGGGAATGGGGAACGCTGAATCATGAATGCATAGCCGGGATTACCGCTTGCGTTGATTATCTGGCGGACTTAGGTCGGCAATTGGATCCTGCAGTGTCTTCGAGGAGGACCGCTCTTACTGCTGGTTATGACGGAATATTGCAGTATGAGCGCGGACTGACGGAAATCATGATTCGTGGTCTCACTTCTATCCCCGGGCTCAAGCTCTATGGAATCAGCGACCCCGACCGGTTCGAGCATCGTTGTCCTACCTTCGCCGTTCGAGTGGACGGTCATACTCCACTAGAGCTCTCCGCCAAACTCGGCGAGCTCGGATTCTTTACTTGGGATGGAAATTACTACGCGGTGAATTTGACGGAGCGCTTGAATGTAGAAAAGGACGGCGGGTTCCTGCGCATTGGTCTGGCGCATTACAACACCGACGAAGAAGTTTCGCGGTTATTGACCGCGCTGCGGAACATTGTGAGTTGAGCGTCTTCCTTATTCTTGCTTGTGCAACTCCAGAATCTGATCTCCCTTAGCGATCAACACTGCGTCCGCCATTCCGACGAACAATCCATGCTCGACGATACCCGGAATGGCTTTCAACGCGTTCGCCAGCGCAGCCGGGTCGTCAATGTGTCCGAAGTTGCAATCGAGGATGCGATGCCCTTCATCGGAGACAAATGGAATTCCATCGGCTTTTCTCCTTTCTTTAACTTCAGCTCCCAGGCTGGCGATCCGTTTCGAGACTAACGGCTCGGCGAACGCAATGACTTCTATCGGCAGGGGGAATCTTCCAAGGACCGGAGCCTGTTTGCTGGAATCCGCGACGATTATTAACTTTCGCGAGGCTGATGCTATTACCTTTTCCCGCAGGAGCGCGCCCCCGCCACCTTTAATTAAGTTGAGTTGAGGACTAACCTCATCCGCGCCGTCAATGGTGACGTCAATTTCCTGAAACTGGTCGAGCGTAGTGAGGGGAATTCCAAGACTTATAGCCAGGTCTTTGGTCCCACTGCTGGTGGGGATTCCCTGAATTTTCAGTCCGGCGCGAACTTGATCTGCCAGCAGACGCACCACGTACTGGGCCGTGGACCCGGTGCCCAGGCCAACAATGTCTCCGTCGTGAACAAACCTTATGCTGGCGCGCGCGGCGGCTTCTTTCTCTCGTTCGTTTGCCATTAGTGAATGATGATTCGCAGCAGCTGTGTCATTTCGAATTCGTAGAGGACTCAGAAGCGGAGCGGCTCTTTCTAAAGGCGGCCAAAATAATCGCGCTGCTGATGGCGAAGGTTCCGACGGCTGCAAGGGCCATGACGGGAGCGACTTCAGAAGGAAGTCCGATGCGATCGGCGAATAGAGCCGCTACGGCAAACAGGATGCCCAGTGCATTGAGCCAGACTGGCGACCGCCAGCCGTCGTTCTGTCCTTGCTGTCGGAAACGATATTGCAGTAGCACCGCGATCAGGCCGATGGCAGCCACAACTACCACTGCGAGCGGACTGAAGAAAGCGCTCTTGTTGGTGAACAGTACAACGAGTGCAAGCACTCCGCAGAGAAGGCCGGAGGCAATGACAGTCTTACGCCGGGGTTGAATATCAGATGAAGTCACATGGGTACGGGACAACAGGTGACATTGTAATCAGATTAGAGGCTTGCTGGCGAGGAAAGCATTTCATAGGCGAGAATGTCGGAACAGCAACGCGTCAGGCTGAGCCTGCTGCAATCCATTACGCCTCCCGATCGCCGCCGTGGGCGACAGCATAAAGCACGAGCTCAACGCGACTAGAAGATGCCGAGCTTGTCAAAGATTCGAAACATATATTTTTTGAGCGTGTGTTCGCTCAGGCTGAGCTCGCTGGCTACTTCGCGATTGCTGAGTCCATCGGCGACCAGCGATTGCCAGGAAGGCTTTAGGATGTTTCGACTCTGTCGTCGTTCTTCTGGAACGACTCTTTCGCTCAACGTGACAAAGCGACTAGATGCCGAAGGCATCGGGCTCACCCACGGGCGCGAGCTGCGCGGTGAAGTGCCGCAAAAACGGGGCTTCATACTTCAGATTGAGTCCACGAATTTTCTCACGCTTCGACCAGACTTCTAGAATCACTTCCACCACGTAGTCAATGTGGCTCTGCGTATACATTCGGCGCGGGATGGCCAGGCGCACCAGATCCATCTTCGCTGAATCGCCAAACATGAGACGACCGATTTCCACCGAACGAATTCCTCCCTCGAGGTAAAGCTCGACTGCGAGCGCAACTCCGGGAAATTGATTGATCGGAATGTGCGGCAGAAACGCACGCGCATCAATGTAAATTGCATGCCCTCCGGGAGGCTGCACGATCGGCACGCCGGCGTCTGCGATGTGATTTCCCAGATAAGCGGTGGAAGCAATTCGATATCGCAAATAATCTTCTTCCAGCGCTTCGTGAAGACCGACTGCGATGGCTTCGAGATCACGTCCTGCGAGTCCCCCGTAAGTTGGATATCCTTCCGTCAGAATCAATAAATCTTTTTGCTGTTGTGCTAATAAATCGTCGTTGGTACACAGGAAGCCGCCGATATTCGCCATGCCATCTTTTTTTGCGGACATTGTGCAGCCGTCACCATGGCTGAACATTTCCTGAGCGATTTCTTTCGCACTTTTCGATTCGTATCCTTTTTCGCGCTGCTTGATGAAATAGGAATTCTCCGCAAAACGGCAGGCATCGAAATAGAGCGGGATGGAATGACGGTGGCAGACTGCGCTTACCTGCCGGACGTTCTCCATCGAAACCGGCTGGCCTCCGCCGGAATTATTGGTGACGGTGAGCAGCACCAGAGGCATGCGTCCGCGTCCGACTTCGGCAATCAACTTTTCGAGGGCGACAACGTCCATGTTGCCTTTAAAAGGATGCTTGCGACTGGGCTGTTTGCCTTCAGGAATTACCAGATCAACGGCTTCGGCGCCCACGAACTCCACATTCGCGCGTGTGGTATCAAAGTGCGTGTTATTGGGGACGACGTCGCCTTTCTTGCAGATCACGCTGAAGAGAATGCGCTCGGCTGCCCGTCCCTGGTGCGTGGGGATGACATGCTTGTATCCGAAGATTGCCTGCACCGCAGTTTTGAAACGGTCGAAACTTTTGCTGCCTGCGTAACTCTCGTCGCCTTCCATGATGGCCGCCCATTGATGCGTGGACATCGCGCCAGTTCCAGAGTCCGTGAGCAAGTCAATCAGAACGTCGGCAGCCGGAAGCAAAAACAAATTGTAGTGCGCAGCTCGCAGCAGCACTTCCCTTTCCGCGCGCGAAGTCCAGCGGATGGGCTCAACGCTTTTTATCCGAAAGGGTTCAATGATGGTTTTAATCATGAAATTCCAGGGAAAACATTAACGAGCTTTAGCGAAGCTGTAGCCTGTCTTCACTTTCCGACGGCCGGTAACTTACCGCTGCGGTGCGCTCGAGTTTGTCCCAGGCAAATCGGCGGCCTTCTATCGCGCGCTTCACAGTTCTGAACAGCACCACGGAAAACAACTGGCGGTAAGCGAAGCGTTGTAACCATACCTGACTGAGTAGCCATGCATCTTCGCGAGCTTCCGGTTGGCGACGTTCAAGCGCAAACGCTATCGCCGAAGTGATGAAATCAATAATCAGAAAGGCCGCGAAGAAAATCACAAGCCGCTGGAAACTGGCCGGGTCGGTTGATTCCGGATGGAATAATTTCTGCACCAAGTACCAGAGAGCACCGACGACAAACATCACGTCAATAAATGGTGAAACCAGCGGCAGCAATATCTGGAAGACTAAAATATTGGGCAACGCGATCCAACCCAATACTCCCTTGCGGGCAAACACAGCGCGATGCTTCCAGACGGCCTGCAAAATCCCAAACGACCAGCGGAAGCGCTGCCGCATTAACCCGTTGGCATTGCTTGGGGCTTCGGTATAAGCGAGCGCAATGTCTTCGTATTCCACGCGATATCCGCGGCGCAGAAGCGCCATCGTCAAATCGGCATCCTCCGCGACAGTGTCGGTGTGATAACAGCAGGCTTCTTTGACGGCCGATACTTTCCAGGCACCGATCGCACCGGGGACAACGCTGACCGCGCCTAATGTATTCAGCGCCCGCCGCTCGAAGTTCTGGCTGGTGATATATTCCAGCGCCTGCCAGCGTGTCCAGAGATTTATACGATTGCCGACCTTGGCATTCCCCGCCACGGCCCCGACTTTCGGATTCAGAAAATGCGGCACCATGCGGGAGACGGCTTCGCGAGCGATGACGGTATCCGCGTCAATGCCAACGAAGATTTCCTCATCACGCAAATGCTGCAACCCGAAATTCAGTGCCTCCGCCTTTCCTGAATTTTTTTTCGTTAAGATGAGGACCTTGCCTGAGGCTTGCTCTGCTCGAAACACACTCTGAGCAACCTCCAGGGTGCGATCGCTGGAACCATCGTCAATCACGATCACGCGAAAATTAGAATAGTCCGACGCGAGCACCGCGCGCACGGTCCGCTCAATGACTTTTTCTTCGTTATACGCGGGAACCAACACTGCGACTGAAGGCCTGTAAGCCTCCGCCTCCTCAGGCAGTCCAAATTTCGAATGTCGCAAGCGATCATAGATCGCGAAAGCACCAATGAAGAAAAGGCGTCCGGTCATGAGCAAGTCGCCGAGGAAAAATATCCACGTGATGGCCTTAATGCCGGCGTCAAACAGCCAGAAGCCTATCCATGTCAAGCGCGCACTCCAACGCTCGTTCGAAGGTATTGGCGGCATGACTTCTGCTCGGCTCTTGCCCAACAGCTCATAAACCGGGACGATCGTCAGCCCCTTCGCCCGAGCGCCCTCGATAATTTTCGGCAGTGCCAACAGCGTCTGCTCACGATCGCCTCCTCCGTCGTGCAACAAAATGATGTTGCCGCAACGAATATCCGCAGAGCAAGGGGGAAGGTGTTCCAGAACGTCGGAGGCGATCTGGTCGGCAGTATGACGAGGATTATCCCGCCAGTCGTTGGGATCCACCTTGTCGCCAATGGTGATATAGCCCATGGCCTGCGTAAATTCCAGCGGCCGCACCTGGTCTTCAGTGTCGGGTTCAGCATCAATCGAATAAGGAGGCCGGAACATTACCGTTCTGATTCCGAGCTGGCTTGCGAACAACCGTTCCGTCAGATTCAACTCCAGCTTCATATAACGGCCGGACAGGTTGCTGATGTCAGGATGGGTGAAAGTGTGGTTTCCGATGGAATGACCTTCGCGGTAAATGCGCGAGGTCAGAGAAGCGTAAGTTTCGGACTGGAGTCCGATAAGAAAAAAAGTAGCCGTGGCATGTTCGCGTTTAAGGACATCCAGAATTTTTGGCGTCCACTCGGGATCAGGCCCATCGTCAAATGTAATTGCTACCTGCTTTTTGCTCGACCCGTAACGTCCTACTCGATAGGGTTCCGGCAACGCGTTGAAGGTTTCGTCGGAAAAAAGCTCCGTTTTCGAGTCCACGGTAATGGCACGCTGACCGACGAGTGGTCTGGCCTCAATGCGGAGAACTTCGCCGTCCCCTTCCATGTCCACATCCTGACCGGGTGGGACATCTTTTAATTTATCGGCCGCGGTCGGATCGCCGGGGACATCCCACACGCGCCACAAAGAGCGATCTTCGGATCCAAGCCGCCACAACGCAAATGTCTTTATGCCCAGCCGCTGCGCGACGCGCATTTGGTTCAACGCCGTAACTGCGTCGAGGTACCAGACATCGTGCTGCACGTTTTTTTCGTCAAGATAACTGACGTGGGGGTTGAGACTGTCGCCATCGAAGTCCACATCTTCTTCGGAATCGCGGGCCGTCAGCCAGACATCTTGAACGGATTGGTTCTTATCACGCTCCTCGCGCGAGAATTTGTTTTGTTTCGGCTTGCTCACCCAGTCGTAGCCATAGTTGCCAATCGCGCAGATCAACTTGTCCTGCGGTACTACTTTTCTCGCAGCTGCCAGATTCGCAGTGAACCAGTCCTGTGAGGCCACCGGGCCTGGTGTTCCGGGGTTTGGATAGTGCTCGTCATAATTCATAAGAACGAGGCCATCTACCAGAGATGAGATCGCGCGATAGTCGAAATCTACATTGCGCGCGGGAACACTGACGTAGAGCTTCATGCCGTTGCGATGCAGGTCTTCCGACAACTCCTTGAGAAGAGACTTGTAGCCCGGCTGAGCATTATCTGGAATCTCTTCAAAATCAATCATGACGCCGCGATACTTGTCGCTCGCAAGAAAGATGGAGATCTCTCTCCTGAAAGTGGCGCGCGCGTCCGGACTATTCAAAAAGCCGCCAACCGACGTCATCCAGTTAGTGCCGTCGAAATTGTTGACCAACGGGAAAACTTCCATCCCCGTGTCTTCCGACTTGAGGAACGGCATCACCTTGTCGTCCACCGTGCGAACGGAGCCATCTTTTAGCACATCAAAGAATTTGTTGGTTTGCTCGTCTACTCCTTGCAGATGTCCGTCTGAAGTCAGGACGTGCAGCCACTCGGGATAGAGCAAATCAATCTGGCGCGCGTATTCGCGCAAGGAGGAAAAACTCGCGGCGTCCCATGGAACGTAAAATGCGGCGCGAATTCCTTCTTCCGCATTCAGTTTCACGGTCGAGGGCGCAAACTTGGATTTGCGGTGGCTGCGGCGCGCTGCCAACTTTTTTCGGTGTTCTTTCGCCTTTTCCTTTTCTGTTTCTTTCAACGCGTGGTAAGGACGCTTCTGTAGCGGCAGCAACAATTCAGGCAAAGGTTCGTCGCGGAGTGCTGTGTAAATAAAAAAAATAACCAGAGCGGTGAGAGCAATGGCAAGAACATCGAACAGGCGCCGCAGCCGCTTCCAGCGAGCCCTTAATGGATCAAAGAAGACCTGTTTTGCCATGTAGATTTAGCTACTTCCATCCTAAGCCGCAGACAGGAGAGGGTCAAACCAATCTGATTTCCCAGACAGTACCCATCTCGCAAACCTCGTTGTCGAGGTAAGGACAAAAACACTATATATTCGCAACGTGTGCGAACTTATCCGTAAACAAATATGGTTCTTCGTTCTTGCGACCATCGCAGGCGTCGGACTTCGTCTGCTTTTTATTTACCGTTTTCCCGGCGTTACGATTGATTCCCTCATATACGGAGACATAGCAAAGAACTGGCTTCAGCATGGAATCTATGGCCTCAGCGGACCCTACGAAATCTCTCCCACCTACATCCGCCTGCCCGGCTACCCGGCGTTTCTCGCGACAGTGTTTGCAATTTTCGGGATGGAACACTATCGGGCGGTACTAATTGTCCAGCTCTTTGTGGACCTCGGTACCTGCTTCCTAGTCGCCGACATCACTCGCCGAATTATTTCTGACCGCGGGGCGAAAGCTGCCTTCGTCCTGGCCTCTCTCTGTCCCTTTCTCGCGGATTATTCTGCAGCCGCCTTGACCGAGACGCTCGAAATATTTTTCACAACGTTAGCTTTGGATTTCGCGATTTACGGACTGAAAACGTCCGACGGGCGCCGAATGTTTCCATGGATCGGCTGCGGGTTGTCTATTGGCGCGGCGATACTCCTGCGCCCCGATGGGGGCCTGCTACTGTTCTCTCTCCTGTTGTATCTGTCATTCCTCATCGTTCGCAGAATTCAAGCTAACCGTTCTTTCTCACAGCTCGTTTACGCTGGGATGACTATGGTCGCAATCTGCCTCGCTCCGTTGGTCGCGTGGGGACTGCGCAATCAACATACACTGCACCGGTTTGAACCCTTGGCGCCACGCTATGCAAATGAGGCCGATGAATTCGTCCCGATGGGATTTAATCGCTGGATGAAGACCTGGGTCATTGATTACTCGTCCGTCGAAGAAATCTACTGGCCCGTTCCCGGCGACAAAGTGGATGCCGAAAAGTTGCCGGCTCGCGCGTTCGATTCGGAGCCGCAACGCACAGTCACCATGCAGTTGTGGGACGAGTATAACGAAGTGGAGAGGGTAACTCCGGACCTCGATCAGCGATTCGCGGCCTTGGCCAGAGAGCGAATTACACGCTCGCCTTTGCGTTACTATCTGTGGCTTCCGGCTGCGAGGATGGCTGACATGTGGTTCCGTCCGAGGACGGAGAAACTCCCGGCCGACAGTCGTTGGTGGGAATTTAACGACGATCCCAAATGGTCCGTTCTGGCCGTCGCTCTCGGACTCATTAATCTCGCTTACCTCACAACGGCGCTCATTACTTTGCTTCGACGAACGCCGATACTTTATCTAGGGTTGCTCTTGACGTTCGTGATGGTGCGCTCGATGTTCCTCAGCACATTGGAGAACCCTGAGCCGCGCTATACGCTGGAGTGCTACCCAGTGGTGATTATTCTTGCGGCCGGTTTGGCTAGCGGGAAGAGTAAGCGACTCCAGAAAACTTAATTTCGGGTCACGTTGAGCGAGTAAGTCGGTCGCGACGCGAACGACGAGGGAGTCGAAAACACATGTCTCAGCAAAGGGATCCTTCGGCGAGAAATCCGATTCGAGACGAATCGGATTTCTTTGCTCAGGATGACAACAGAAGATATTAAAGAGTAATTTATGAGAGGGGCGAATCGCTCATTCGAAACTTCGTGCGAACATGTTCCGAAATTAATTGAATTGCGCCGCGGTTCGAGATCGGATCGGATTGGGCCAGATATCTCATGGCCTCAACCAGCAATCGCTGGCCGTCCACATAACGCGGGTCTGAGGTCCGCTCGCGACGGCGACGGCCAACTGTTGGCAAAACTGGGATAGTAAAGACTTTAGCCATCTTACCGTGAGCTCACACTTGCAAATTTATGCTGCCTGATCCGCCGTTTTGGCTCGAAAGTCGGCAGTTTTGGCAGTATAACGCCCACATCCTTCACTTTCAGCATAAAACTTCCCCTGAGTATCTAAAAAGCTAAGATTTAGTGGGGTTGAATCTGGGTTTTCCCGTTTGTTTTCAACTTGAAGACACTATCCGGGATCTTGTCGTTAATCTCAATATTGGAATACTTGGCCAGACGGTAGTCCCCTTGACCCGAGAAGAGCTGTTGCTGCACGGAGATCCCGCGATCGTTGATCCAAAGTGTTATGTGGGGAAAGTTGCTGCGCACTTTCTCAGATTTCGGCACTAGATTGAGCTTGGCTGTTTGCTCTCCGCCAATCTTCTCCTGGCCCTGATAGCTGACATCGAAAGCTTTCAGCATAGCCTGGCCGGAGCCCCCAAAACCGAGCACTAGAAAGCTTTCAAACTCTTCCTTATTCTTGCCGACGGGGTACTCGTTAATGACGTTGGACTGGCAGACGGAAACTTTGTCGTCCGCGAACAGCACATACTTAGGTTCTGCCTTTCCGTTGTATTCGTGAATCTCGGCTGCCATCTGAATTTCCTTGCCTGCGCGGCGAAAGTAAATCTTACCTTTTTGCGTCTCCACTGTGTCCACGACTCTCTGATATTGGTCCCAAGCAAAATCAGCCTTTGCACTGCGGAAGTTAGCGGCCAAGACGTCCATCCGGCTCAAGACTTTCTCGAGTTCCGCGTTAGGAGCGGCGCTTTCGAGCTGTTGAGCGAAGCCCGCGCTTACCGCAATGACTGCAAAGAACAGACCGCCCCGGACAAGATGCTTCACTTTTTTCCTCCCCGGGCTTGTGGGTCAATAATCACGGTTATTGCTTCTCCACCCAGACCTTGTAATTGAGAATGTGTCCGCCACCGTCGTGCACAGGTTCAATTCTTGTGATGCTGACTTCGCCCGAAATCGGTTCGATTACGCGCAATAATTCGCTTCGCAGTTGGCGGTCATCGGGCGATGAGGCTTTTGCTGAACTCGCAATGGCTGAGCCTGATACCTGGTAGATGAGTCCGCCCTTGCCATCAGGAGTGATGACTACTTCGCTACGATGCGGGTTACGCTCGACAGGTTTGTCATTGAAGTTGATCCAGCGCGGAGAAAACAAAATGAAGATCAGGATGAGGGTGACCATCACGTCATAATGAATCGTCCCCCGCTCGTAAGACCATAGAATGTAATTGCGGAGTGTGCGCCAGATCGGAGTCATTCGCTCGTGGGGCACGTTTCTATGATTGACGGCGATGTCGGCCCTGTCCAAGTCTAGTTTCCGTTCACGGTCTTGGCAACGGCGATCAATTTAACGAAGATCATAATTGTCGCGCGACCACGCGATCAGCGCCCATATACGCCCGCAAGGGTTCGGGGATCAGGACACTGCCATCGGCTTGCTGATAGTTCTCAACAATCGCAACCCAGGTGCGTCCGACCGCCAGTGCGCTGCCGTTCAGAGTATGCACGAACTCGGTTTTGCCCTTACCTTCCCGCTTGAAGCGTATGTTGGCACGCCGCGCCTGGAACGATTCGAAGTTCGAGCAAGAAGAAATCTCGCGGAAAAGCTCCTGGCCCGGCAGCCAGACCTCGATGTCGTAAGTCTTCGCGGAGGAGAACCCCATATCTCCCGTGGAGAGTGCCACCACCCTGTAGTGGAGCCCGAGCTTCTGAAGGACTTCTTCCGCATCATTGGTGAGTTTTTCCAGCTGCTCGTAGGAATGTTCCGGGCGCGCAAACTTGACCAGTTCGACTTTCTGAAATTGATGCTGCCGGATGATGCCGCGTACGTCCTTGCCGTAAGAACCAGCTTCGCTGCGAAAGCACGGCGTGTACGCCGTCAATGAAATTGGCAGTTTCGAAGCTACCAATGTTTCGTCGCGAAAAAGATTGGTGACCGGAACTTCGGCAGTGGGTATCAACCAGAAATCTTTTTCTCCATGAGGCACACGGAAAAGCTCGGAGGCAAATTTCGGGAGCTGCCCAGTTCCATACATTGACTCGGAGTTCACAAGATAAGGCGGCAGGACCTCGGTGTATCCATGCTCTCGGGTGTGAAGGTCAAGCATGAAGTTCGCCAATGCGCGTTCGAGCCGCGCGCCATCTTCCCAATAAACGGCGAAGCGCGCTCCGGCAATCTTGGCGGCGCGTTGCAAATCCAGAACTCCGAGTTGCTCGCCCAGTTCCCAATGCGATTTCGGAGCGAAATTGAATTTCGGCGGCGTTCCCCAGCGCCGCACTTCCACATTGTCGTCGGCTCCCTTACCCACGGGCACGCTGGCGTGAGGCATGTTGGGGATGCCAGTTAAAATCTGATGTAGCGAACTTTCGTATTCCGCGACCGCACGCTCGAGTTCCTGAATCTGCTCGCGCACATTCTTGGTATCTGCAATCAGTTCAGCGGCATCCGCGCCCGTTTTTTTAACTTTCGCGATTTCTTCCGACGCGCGATTACGATGTGCTTTGAGAGTATCGGCGGAAGCGATCGCCTGCCTGCGCTGCGCATCAATCTGGCCAAACTCTTTCAGCACCTGTGCTGGATTCATGCCGCGTTGCAGCAGTTTTTCTTCGACTAAAGACAAGTTGTCACGAACAAAGTTGAGATCAAGCATGGAAGCTAACTACTCTACCGAAAAAATGTTGCAGTTGCACGGGGAAGGTGGGCAGCCTTCTGTGGCGTGGCCCTCGTTCGTTGGAATTTCGATGCTCACAAATTGGATGTTTCCGGTGACAAGCTCACAGGCTGTAAACTAGAACGCTTGTGATGACCACTACTTCCCCTCGCGATAATGGATCTGAGCTCAGCGTTAGCTTTGCGGGCATTCAGTTAAAAAACCCGGTCATTGCAGCCAGCGGGACGTTCGGTTATGGTTTCGAGTTCGAGGACATCGTCCATCTCGACAAATTAGGCGGATTCGTAGTCAAAGGCCTGTCCCGTGAACCAATGGCCGGGAATCCCCCACCTCGTTTGTACGAAACTGCCGCCGGCATGTTGAATGCGATTGGATTGCAGAACATTGGCGCTCATGCGTTCGTCAACGAGAAATTGCCTCATCTGCGAGAGATCAAAGATATCGTCGTATTCGCCAACGTATTCGGGTTCACGCGCGAGGATTACGAAACTACCATCCACATTCTCAACGAAGGCGAAGGAATCGCCGCCTATGAGCTGAACGTCTCCTGTCCGAACACTGAACACGGAGGCCTTCAGTTCGGAAGCGATCCGCGTTCACTGGATGAAGTTGTGAATACCGCGAAGCGAGTGTCGCGGCATCCTCTGATCGTGAAACTTTCTCCCAACGTGACCAGCATTGCGCAGATGGCGTACATAGCCCAAGAAGCTGGCGCCGACGCGGTTTCGCTGGTCAACACTTTCGTCGCCATGGCAATTGACGCGGAGTCGCGCACCCCGCGTATCGCGAACGTCACCGCAGGGCTCTCCGGACCATGCATCAAACCCATCGCGCTGCGCATGGTCTATGACGCTTCCAGGGCGGTCCGGATTCCAGTTCTTGGCATGGGAGGAATCTCAAGTGCCAGCGACATCATTGAATTCATGCTTGCCGGGGCCACTGCGGTGCAGATCGGGACCGCCAGCTACTGGGACCCATGCGCCACCGAGAAAATTGTAGGCGAACTAAAAAGCTGGTGCTCGCAACATCACATCAATCGGCTTTCGGAACTCACGGGCGGGCTGGTCACGGAGTGACGCGTCTTATGCGTTAAGCGCCTACGTGTCATTTCTGATGGACGAGCATCTAATCACTGAGCTGCTAAGGAGAAGAACTTATGGCTAAAGCCACATTTGCCGCTGGCTGTTTTTGGGGAGTCGAAGCTACTTTCCGGCAACTGCCGGGCGTGATTTCTACTCGCGTTGGATACACTGGCGGAAGTTTTGAAAATCCCACCTATCAGGACGTTTGCAGCAGCCGGACCGGCCATGCCGAAGCCG
>JBEEGK010000204.1:0-8685 GCA_041166845.1 Acidobacteriaceae bacterium | reverse complement strand
CGCTCCGCGATTGACACGATGCAATACGTGGAGCCGGAGATTGAGCGCGTGGCCCACGTCGCATTCAAGCTGGCGCGAGCGAGGCGACGGAGAGTCATATCCGTGGACAAGGCCAACGTCCTCGACTGTTCGCGGCTGTGGCGCGAAGTTGTCACCCGGGTCGCGCAGGATTATTCCGATGTAAAGCTATCGCACATGTATGTGGACTCCGCTGCCATGGCGCTGGTTGCACATCCGGTCGAGTTTGACGTGCTGTTGACCGAGAACATGTTTGGCGACATCCTCTCTGACCAGGCAGGCGCGATTGTGGGTTCGATCGGCATGCTGGGCTCTGCAAGTATCGGAGGCGCAGTAGGTTTGTATGAGCCAGTGCATGGATCGGCTCCCGACATCGCGGGGCAAGGCATTGCGAATCCGCTGGGTGCCATTCTCTCCGCTGCCATGATGCTGCGGCACTCATACAATCTGGAAGCTGAAGCTCAGTCCGTCGAATCTGCGGTGAGGAGCGTTCTCGAAGCGGGAAACCGTACACGCGATATTGCGAAACCGGGTGAGAAGGCCATCAGTACTGCAGAGATGGGCAAAGCTGTGGTCGAGCAGTTAAGGTAATTCGTTCCAGCTGACGAATGTAGAAAGCAGTCCCTCGACTGCGCTAGGGATGACAACATTTAGTCAGGCGGTACAGGATTAATTCAAGTTTTTCTCCCGGCCCTGTTGAAATCTAAGCAAGCCCATATCAAGAAAGGGCCAACTTTTTTTCGCGTTCCACTTCTCTTGCCACAACTCTCGGAGTAAATTCGATTTGTTAGGCCCCTGCCCGAGGGGAAAAAGTAGTTATGGTTTCGAAGTGCGCTAATCCGGGCTGCATCGCTGACTTCCGCTACCTCCATGAAGGAAAGTTGTTCCATGTTGAGGTGGACACTGCGATTGCAATCCTCCCTCCTGCAACTCATCTCAAGAAACCGGCCCGCAGAACCGAGTTCTTCTGGCTGTGCAATGAATGTTGCACGAAGGTGACGTTATCCGTGCAGAAGGGGATTGGCGTTACGGTGAGACCGATCGTTCGTGCCTTAGCGGCCTCGTCCTAGCATTTCCAGCGTGGCCCTCACGCCCGCATATTTCCCACGCATAGCGTTCCAGCGAATCTTGAATATCTCGACTACCATGCGGATGCCATCGCGCAATGGCTGAATGCGTGTTCCTTCACGATGCGACCACCTGACGGGAACTTCTTTCACCGTGAAATCAAACTTCCTCGCCAGATAGAGCAACTCCGGATCGAATCCCCAGCGCTCGATTTGTTGCAGAGGGAAGATGGCATGGGCCGCGCGCCGGGTAAAGGCCTTAAATCCGCATTGCGTGTCTCTGAATTTCAAACGCAGAATGATGCGAAGAGCGAGATTAAACATGCGTCCGAAAAGCTGGCGATGCAGGGGTTGCCGTTGTTTTTGCAGCTCTGGACGCAGCCAGCGTGAGCCGATGGCGACGTCGGCTCCGCCGGCAATCGCCTCAAACAGCTTGTCGGCTTCTTCAATAGGAGAGGAAAGGTCGGCGTCGCTGAAGAGCAGAATATCGCCACTCGCGCGAAGCATTCCATTGCGAACGCTATAACCTTTGCCGCGATTACCAGGATTGTCCAAGAGGCGAAACGCCGGATGTTTCTTCGAGTAACCGCGAACGATATCCGCAGTCGAATCCGTGGACCCGTCATTTACAACAATTACTTCTGCATTCCAGTTTTGTTGCGACATGAACTCAAAAATGAGATCCAGAGTGGCGCCGATGCGCACGGCTTCGTTGTACGCGGGAAGAATGATGCTGTAAGTGAGAGGCTCCAAAAAAGTTTCTCAGTATGGTTCTCGTCCTGATCCGGCGGCAATGATTTTACGAAGAAGACTGCCGGACGATTTCGGGAGTCTAATCGCAAGAACTCACGAAACCTAGGACAAAATTACGATTGAAATTCGAAAGATCGGACTTAGGCAACGCGTTGCTGTTTCTTGAGCATGGAGAAAAATTCCATCACTAACTCCTCATCCCACAACCCCGCGCGCGCTTCATTCCGCATAGTCGCCACCGCTTGCTCATGATGGAGAGCGGGTTTGTAGGGACGGGCGGTGCGCAAGGCATCGTAAATATCCACGACTTGCAAGATTCGCGGCAGCAGCGGGATTTCGCCTTTTCGCAATCCGTCGGGATATCCGCTGCCATCGGTGTGCTCGTGATGGCTGCGAATAATGGGCAACACCAGCCTTAGAGACTTCAACGGACGGCAGATATTTTCGCCGGTCAGAGGATGTTGCTTCATGACCGTCCATTCTTCGGCGGTAAGGTTGGTGCCCTTTTTCAAGATGTCGTCGGGCACTGCAATCTTTCCCAAGTCATGCAGGTATCCGCCGCGGCGGAGCGCAATGATGGACTCTTCTTCGAGTCCGAGATAACGTCCCAAATTGCTGGCATTCTGCGAAAGGCGGTCACAATGTCCTTCGGTGTAAGGGTCGCGGCTTTCGACGCTCAGTCCCAGAGTGCAGAGCACAGTCTCAGCAGTCTCGAGTTCGTCAGTAAATTCCTTGAGTTTGAGCAGCGAATTGACGCGCGCGAAAAGCTCTTCCGCGTGAATTGGCTTATTCAAAAAGTCGTCGGCGCCAGCTTCAATGCCGCGCAACCGGTCGCCGCGGTCACTCAGGCCAGTGATTAACACAAAAGGAATCAGGCGGGTAGCGGGATTGGCCTTTAGTTCGCGGCAAAACTCATAGCCGGATTTCCCCGGCATGATCACGTCGCTGAGGATCAAATCTGGAGGGTGCCGAAAAATCTCCTCCTCAGCCAGTGCCGCATTTGGGGCTGCCACCACATCATATCCACGGCCGGATAGCAGTTCCTGCATCAACGACATCAGGTCAGAATTGTCATCCACCAGCAGGATCCGTGGTAGACGGCGAGGCACTTCCCCGAAAGTTCTGAAAGGTTCGGAGCGCTCAGGAATACGAAACTTGGCGGGACGATCCATTAGGTTCTTCAACTATTGTACGAGATTGGACAGGCATCGGGGGCCAATGCCGTCGGCCTTTTCCCGTACCGGGAATTGGTGCGCAAAAAGGTGCATCTGCCCTTGTTGGCTGCCTGCCGGCTGTCTAGCGTGCCATTATGGCAAGGGCTCCGGTTCTGATTCTTGTTTCTTTCGTCTTTATAGGGCAATGCAGCGCCGTCCCAAACCCGCACGTCGTCGCCTTCGGAAAATGGATTTCCGTGAAGTGTATGGTTGGAGTTGATGAAAATACCGCGCTCGATCTAAGAGTGCGCGCCATCTATGTGGACACCCGTCTCAAGGAGTTTACCGTCGGCCTACCTCACGAAGTGACGGACCGGCTGTTTGTCGTCCAGCGGGCATTTCGCTTGAATGACACTCTACCTGCAGAACCTGCGTCTCCAGCACACTGGCACTGGCAGCGTGGTGGATGGCTGCTCGTGGACCGAATGTCAGGCCACATTTCCCAACTCAATCTGCCGGAGTTCGACGCGCTCTACTCAGTAACAAATTGGTATCGCGACTATGGGGCCTACTGTGGGATTTCGGACGATGGAAAAAAAGTCTACGCCATGGTCGCGCAGCTGGGCCGTAGAAAGCCGATCCTGAAAAAAAGCCTGGGTGACACGGATGCGGATGGCGATCCGGATTGCGCTGGGCCTAGCTGGCAGAGGAAGCCGACGCGCGTGACTTTTTCGACGAAGCAAGAAGCGCGATTCACATACCTGGTGCATGGACATGCCGTGGACGCCCTTCCCAGCGAGCACGAAGAAGATAGCGGGACGGAATAGCCGTTCCGGCTTTGAAAGGGTCCGGGAAAGCAGGTCCCTCCACTCTCCAGTTAATTGCTGCGCAATTCACTGACTCGGTCGGGATGACAGGTTTAAAATTGGAGATCGATATACTCGCTGTCATCCCGAGCAGAGCAAAGCGATTCGCTTCGAATCGCTTTGAGAAATCTAGGGAGCTGCTGTTATGAAGCGGCACAATTACGGCGTGTACATGATCGCGAGTAAATCGCGCACTCTGTACATAGGAATGACCAATAATCTAACGCGGCGAATTTTCGAGCACAAAAACCGCCTCATTGACGGATTCTCCAAAGATTACCAATGTCATCGGTTGGTGTACTACGAATTGTTCGATGATGTGCGAAAAGCAATTGATAGAGAAAAGCAATTTAAGCGATGGAACCGGGCGAAGAAAGTTTTCCTGATAGAGCGAGGAAATCGTACTTGGGAGGATTTAGCGGCAAGTTGGTTACGAACCCGAGAGGGGACCCTCCACTTGCCAGTTGATTGCTGCGCGACTAACCAACTCGGTCGGGATGACAAGAATTTGGAGATAGGGCGGCTCATCCCCGACTGTCATCCCGAGCGGAGCAAAGCGTTGCTTTGCGGAGTCGAGGGACCTGCTGCGCTGCCTTGAGAACCCTCGAATTGAAAGGTCTCTTTTGCGGCTCCACGCTTTCAAGAAAGGGAGTTCGTTCCAAGGCTAGGTGCTTGGATTTAACGATTCAGGCGGAACTCCACCGTTGGCATGTTGAATGACCAGGAAAAGCATCGCCAACAACAATCCCGCTGCGATGAACACCGCGCGCCGCCATCCGTTTCGAACTTCGGGCGGACTGGTCAAATGGCTCGACACTGCGGATCCTAGTGCCAGTCCTGCCAGCAATCCTCCAATGTGGGCGGAATTATCGATTCCGGGCAGCGCGCCGAAAAATAGGTTGTAAGCGGCAAATGTTAGAAGACTTCTCAGCGTCCCTCGCAGCGCAGCCTTCGGAATGGGAAGATGGCCCAGGTAAAGAGCGGCAATCAGTGCTCCCGCAACACCAAAAATTGCCCCGGACGCGCCGATTCCCACCACGGTCGGATGCCACCACAAGCTGGCCAGACTGCCGGCCAGGCCGCAGAAAGTGTAGGTCAGCAGGTAAGTGGTCCGGTCGAAGATCCGTTCAGCGAGGCTGCCAAGATTCCAGAGGCACCACATGTTGAGGGCGATATGAAGCAGGCCGCCGTGCAGATAGTTGGAAGTCAGAATTCTCCAGGGCTGCGGACCGAGCGAAAGTGGGCCAAAATTCGCTCCCCAGCGCAAGAGCTGCGGTACGTGAGGTTCCACCGGAGAAACT
Organism: Acidobacteriaceae bacterium; assembly: GCA_041166845.1. Classification (GTDB taxonomy): domain Bacteria; phylum Acidobacteriota; class Terriglobia; order Terriglobales; family Acidobacteriaceae; genus JALYIM01. The sequence goes on along the minus strand of JBEEGK010000204.1, from coordinate 3,526 downwards.
CCAGAAAGCACCATAGCTAAATACACGGCAACGTTGATTCCAACCAAGGCTGTGGTCAGGGGAGGATAACTGCGCACAATCGCTTGCGGCTGTGGCACGTCAGCCGGCGATCCAGGAAAGCTGCCGGATGCGGGAACAGTTACGGCCGTGTTACGGCAGTCCGCGCAAACGCTGCTGGACGGTCCGAAGATCGATCGCGACAACGGCCGTCCACAGCTTATACAGTTCGCCATTCATAAACTCCAACTTCGCAAAAATCAAAAAAGTTGTTCCGGTTACTTCAATAGAAAACTCAACTTGCAGCGGTTTCAAGTTCCGCTACGGCCTCTGGTTTGCGGGTCTCGACTTTAGCGCTGGTCACCAGAACTACCGAAGCCACCACAACGGCGGTACCAGCAAGCATGAATGCATCCACGCGTTCACGCAATACCAGCCATCCCAGGAAGAGAGCGACCACGGGATTTACGTAAGCGTATGTGGAGACCTTCGAGGTTGGCACGTTGCCCAGCAGCCAGACGTAGGCGGTGTAACCGATCCACGATCCGCAAACCACGAGGTATGCGATGGCGCCCACGCCGCGGCGGGTCCATACAACGTGTGAGAAATCGCCCACTGCAATTGCGAAAAGTAAATTTGCCAATCCGGCCGCCACCATTTGCCATGCAATGGATGAGAACGGATCCACGTCCGCTGATTTCCAACGTTTGGCAAGAACGGATCCGAGGGCCCAGCTAAACGAACCGCCTAGAAGGCTGAGAGATGCCCACAACTGCACGCGTCCGAAAATCGTAGTAGATGCCAGGTCGGGCCAGAGGAGAATGGCTAGTCCAACGACTCCTAGGGCAAGCCCTATTTTTCCGCGTGTAGGAACACGATGATTTCCCAGCAGCGCAGTGTCCAGCACCAGAAACCACAGCGGCGTTACGGCCAGGATTAAGGCGGCAAGTCCGGATGCGACGCGCAACTCAGCATAGGCAAGGGTGAGATTTCCACCCATCAGCAGCAGGATCCCGACCACTGCCATCCTGCCGAGTTGCTGCGGGCTGTAAATTACCTTGCGGCCCCGGACGTAGCAGAACGCCAGCATCAGCACTCCAGCAATCACAAAGCGGAGCGCACACATGAGCGCGGGAGGAATATGCTGAATGGCAATGTCAATGCCGAGATAGGTTGATCCCCAAAACAGGTACACGAGTCCAAAGGCAACGATTACCGCGAGACGATGCTGGCGCTTAGTGGTCATTTTTGAAGGAGAAAAATCTGCTTCTAGAGAATAGACGAGCAGGCCGCCTCTTGCGATTCGAAGTATTGTTCGCGAGCACCAGAACGCGGTTAGGATTCACGATTGTTAATTCTGAGTAGCGAAGAATCTATGGATTTTGGGTGGTTTAATTTTCTCAAGCCACTCACGCGGCTCCAACTGCCCCTAGGATGACAGTATTGAGAGTTAATTTTGGGGGTTACGGCGAAGCTTTGCTCACGCTATAATCAGGCAGGATTTCTGGGTTCGCGATTTTACAAAGCCATGCGCTACCAACCTTCCAATTCGCATTTACCAGTCTGCTGGTTGCAGTTCCTCGTTTGCCCTCGCAGGCATTTGGCAGTGCTTCCCTCGCAAGTGCGTCCCAGCTTGTTCGGTAGCGACTAATTTTCCGACATTTCAGCTTCGAGAGCTAACTTAGGCCGAAGTCCGTCTCGTGGCGGGCTCAATCCTGGCCGATCATTCAACTTCGAACCCAGTTATTCCGGAGGACTCCATGCCAACCAAAACTCTTCTCGACCCTAAGACAACAGGCCCGAAGATTATCACCGCCTTGCCCGGACCGAATGCCAAGCGCGCGGTCGAAGCGGATGACCAATACATCTCTCCGTCTTACACACGGTCGTATCCATTGGTCGCCAAGAGTGGCCGCGGGATTGTGGTTACCGATGTTGACGGCAACGAATTCTTCGATTTTTCCGCGGGCATTGCCGTGACTTCGACCGGACATTGCCATCCCGAAGTAGTCGCGGCAATCCAGAAGCAAGCGGCGGAACTGATTCACATGTCAGGCACCGATTTTTATTATGAGAGTCTGGTGACATTGGCGAAGCGCTTGTCGGCAATTGCTCCCATGAAGGGGCCGCACCGTGTTTATTACGGAAACTCTGGCGCCGAAGCGATTGAATGCGCCCTCAAGCTGGCTCGCTATCACACTAAGCGGCAAAACATCATCGCGTTTTTCGGTGCGTTCCACGGACGCACCATGGGCGCGGTTTCGTTGACAGCTTCCAAGCCGCAGCAGAAGCGGCGTTTCGGCCCACTGATGCCGGGTGTCACTCACGTGCGCTATCCAGATGTGTATCGGGGCTGCTCCGGCGGTCCGCAAGATGCCGAGGCGTTTGCTCTGGGCTGCGCACGCTACATCGAAGAGAAATTGTTTAAGACGATTCTTGCGCCGGAAGAAGTGGCTGCAATCTTCGTCGAGCCGGTGCAAGGCGAGGGCGGATACGTTATTGCTCCAACTATTTTCATGCAGGAGCTTCGCCGCATTTGCGATCGCCACGGAATCTTATTGGTTGCGGACGAAGTTCAAAGTGGCATGGGACGCACAGGAAAGTGGTGGGCGATCGAGCACACCGGCGTGCAGCCAGACATCGTTTGCAGCGCGAAGGGAATTGCTTCCGGCATGCCGCTGGGCGTGACCATCAGCAAGGCCGAAGTAATGGATTGGGTGCCGGGTTCACATGCCTCCACTTTCGGAGGAAATCCAGTTTGCATTGCGGCCGCGCTGGCGACGCTCGACGTGATCGAGCGCGAGAATCTGCTCGGTAACTCTACGGAAGTCGGCAACCATATGTTGAAGCGCATGGCTGATTGGCCAAAGAAGCACAAGCTTGTCGGCGATGTGCGCGGACGCGGGCTGATGATCGGCGTCGAGATCGTAAAAGATCAGAAGACGCAAGAGTACGGCGCTGCCGAACGAGATCGCATCGTGGAACTGGCATTCGAGCGTGGCGTCCTGCTGCTGGGATGTGGGCCGAGCACCATCCGCATTGCTCCAGCGCTGGTTGTCACGAAGGATGAAGCTGACGTTGCCGTGGATGTCCTCGACGAGTGCATTGCGATAGTGAGCAAGGGACACTGAACTCGAAATGAATGGAGAAGAGCGCACCGTTCTTCTCCATTTTAAATTTTGAAATCATGCGCAACGGCGACTGAGTTGTGATCAAACGTCTAATTCGGATGAAAATTCCCAAATGCGGATTACACCTCTCGCGCTCGCGTCAGAAAGTCATATCAAGTCGGTTACTATCGAAGTGTCACCTGTGATAGCACTATGTCCGGCCGACTGACGCATCTAGCCATAAACATTCTTGATTGGTTCGCGCAAAAGACGCTACGTGCCGTCGAGTCTCCGCAGCGACAGCGCACTGGGCGTCGTGGCGAAGAAGATGCATACTTCCATCTTCGCAAGCTGGGATATGTGATGGTGGCGCGAAATTTTCGCTCTCCGCTACGACGTGGAGAAATTGATCTTATCGC
>JBEEGK010000203.1:0-3711 GCA_041166845.1 Acidobacteriaceae bacterium | reverse complement strand
TAACATCTCCGCTCGAAACATTCAGTGTCGGCAACACAATCGTCATCAGCCGTGGCTTGATCGATGTGCTTCCCGATGAAGCCAGTCTCGCTGCGATTCTTTCTCACGAATTGGCTCATATAGTCTTAGGCCACAACCTGGGCAGCAAATTTGCGTTCAACGATCGCATGCTGTTCACCGACGAATCTACCTACAAGAATTTTGGATTCCGTCATAACCCCGAAGAAGAGACCGCAGCGGACGCCAAGGCAATTCTGCTTCTGAAAACTTCTCCGTACGCTGGGAAACTGGATACCGCGAGCTTGTTCCTGAAAGTTCTCAACACGCGGGCTTCTCACTTACCTGCTCTGTTGACTGCACACTTAGGCAATCGCTTGACTGACGACAAAGGCAACCTGACCCGGCTGAGTGCTCTGGAATCTTCCGGACCTGCGCTGGATGCAGCCAAGCTCGATCAGATAGCCGCGTTGCCCTTGGGCGGACGAGTAAAGCTCAATGCCTGGGACGATCACGTTGAAATGGTGAAGTCGGCGCCCGTCGCGATCACATCAGCGCGCGACAAGATGCCATTTGAAGTGACTCCGTTTTACCCACGGCTTTCACGATTCGCCAGCGAAGAAAGCGCGGGCACTCCGACGACGGCGGACAATACTCAACGCACCAACTAAAACCAGTTAGAGTTTCATCACGGGTTGCAGTAAGCGCAGGCCGGAACCGGATACCCTCCGGCTTCTGGCCTTCGTATTTTGTAGTTCTCGGCTACTCAGATTTTTTACTCTTGCCTGGCAACGCCGCAGGATTCTCGTGTGCTCGCTCACGGAATCCGCCCCTCATTCCCGATGCCATGGCTACGGTCGACTCGCCAAACTTGTCGCGCAGACGGTCCGCGGCCGTGAGCGCTTGCTGCCAACGCTCGCGTCGTCCGCCTTCCAGCAAATCTCCCTGGCCTGCAGCTGCTTCAAAAGAAGAGACATGCACGCCTAATAAGCGTACTTGGGCTCCATTGCGCCAATTCTTGCGGAAAAGCGTTCTTACAGCCTCGAAGATCTCCGTATCCAAATGGGTGGGAGAACTTAGAGAGTGAGCGCGAGTGATGGTTGTGAAATCTTTATAACGAAGTTTCAGCTGTATTGTGCGCGCGTAGAATTCGCCTTCCCGCAAGCGACGGCCAACCATCTCCGAAAGCCGCATTAATGTAGATTCGATCTGCTCCTGATTGGCAGTGTCGTCATTGTAAGTGTGTTCGTGGCCGATGGATTTGGGATCTGTGTCTTCTCCTACGTCGCTGTCGAACCAGCCTCCAGCGTCTTCGCCACGGGCTTTGCCCGCAAGCGCGAGGCCCCATTTACCGAAATGCTGCGCGAGAAAAGGCTCGTCGTATTTCCTTAGATCTCCAACCCGGGAAATGCCCAGCTTCAGTAGATTCTGCTCGGTTACTTTGCCTACGCCTGGAATATCGCGCACATCGAGTGGCGCTAAAAATCTTGCTTCCTGTCCGGGGACGACCCAGAGAACACCGTGAGGCTTGGCTTTCGCTGACGAGACCTTCGCGATCAACCGCGAGATTCCAATCCCGATTGAGCAATTGAGTTGAGTCTCAGACTTCATCTTATTGTGAAGCTTGTGAGCGGCTTGCAATGGAGGCCCATGCAGGCGGCCGGTGCCAGTCATATCGAGGTAGGCTTCGTCCACCGAAGCCATCTCCACTTGCGGAGAGAATGAGGTCAGCACGTGATGGACTTTTGCGGAATACTCGCGGTAGCGGTCCGAATGGCCATTCACGAAAATTGCCTGTGGACACATCTTCGCTGCTGTCCGCAGCGGCATCGCGGAATGGACGCCAAACTTGCGGGCCTCGTACGAAGCTGCGGCAACCACTCCGCGCTCGTGGCGCTGGCCACCGACTACAACGGGTTTGCCCTTGAGGCTGGGGTCGAAGAGTTCTTCCACGGATACGAAGAAAGCGTCCATATCAACATGGAAGATGGTTCTAGTCATTCGCCACTCTCAAACCGTTGTCGCACTCTGGGCCCGCAACTGTTTCGCGCGCTCGTACACGCGAACATACTCTTTCGCTGAGTTGCTCCAGGAGAAATCTTTGCTCATGCCGTTGCGCATCAATTGCTGCCACGACGAGGTTTCGCGGTAGGCTCGCAGCGCCTCTTTAATCGTCAGCAGCAACGATTCACCTACATATTCCGTAAACTTGAATCCCGTTCCCTTGCCGGTGCGAGGCTCCCACGCCTCAATGGTATCGTCCAGACCGCCGGTGGCGCGTACTACGGGTACAGTCCCGTACTTCAAACTGTAAATCTGATTAAGTCCGCACGGCTCATATCTCGACGGCATGAGGAACATATCGCTGCCCGCCTCGATCTTGTGCGCAACGGCATTGTCATAAGCGACCTTGACCGCTATCTTCTGGGGAAATTGTTTATTCAGGCGAAGAAACATTTCTTCATATTGGCGATCACCACTGCCTAAGGCGAGCAAGATCATTTCCTCGCGGGCGAGGCGGTCCATGATCTGTCCGATGAGATCGAATCCCTTTTGAGCCGCAAAGCGCGACACGATTCCGATAACAGGCGTTTTCAAATCAGCGCCGGGAATGCCGAATGTTGCCAGCAGGTCTTGCTTGCACTTCAACTTGTCCGATAAATCTTGAGGAGAATAGTTCGCGGCAATGAACTTATCTTTTTCTGGACTCCATTGCTCATAATCCACTCCGTTCACAATTCCGGTCACGGTGGAAGTTCGGTTGCGCAGCACCCCCTCTAAACCAAAGCCATATTCGGTGGTCTGAATTTCCTGGCTATATTTACGGCTTACCGTGGTGACAAAATCCGTATACACGAGCGCTCCCTTAAGGAAATTTATCTGTCCAAAGAATTCCATCTTAGAAATCGTGAACAGGTCCCATGGCAAACCCAGCAACGGAAGGGTCTCCGGGGAAAAGACTCCCTGGTATCCCATGTTGTGAATGGTGAATACTGTTGCCACATCGCGAAAGGCCGGATCTGCTGCGTATTGCGTGCGCAGCAAAATCGGGACGAGTGCCGCCTGCCAATCATGGCAATGAAAAATTTGCGGCACGCCCACAATTTTAGAGGTCTCAAGCACCGCCCGTGAGAAAAGCGCGAAGCGCTCCGCATTATCGGGATAGTCTCCGGCGGGGGTGCCGTAGAGCCCGTCGCGATCGAAAAATGGCGAATACTCGACAAAATAGAACTGAACGCCTGACTGTTTTCCGGTCGTAACAACGGAACAAAAGCGATAGCGATCGTCGAATGGCACGGTTATGCTGCTGATGACGGTCTGCGGGTTGGTGAGCTTGGTCTGGCGGTATCGTGGCAGAAAGACACTAACTTCGTGGCCGGCAGCAGCTAGCGCCTGGGGCAGGGCTCCGATCACATCGCCTAAGCCGCCAGTCTTCGAGAACGGCACCCCCTCCGCAGCTACGAATGCGATGTGCATTTGAGAAGAAGCCCTCCGAATGCTGATTTTCAAACTCCGCGCGGCGATTCGCGAGCGCACGTTATCATAGAAGATTGGGACTGCTGAAGGCCAGCGCTCATTAGGCGTCTGTGCGTTCATTTACGCTGACTAGATGCAAGAAGAGAGAAGGTAAACGTGCCGATAATTTCCGCTGAGCGCCCCAGCAAGTCGTAACCAAAGCTTGGACCACATTTTCTGGTGGACGATTCCGCGGCA
>JBEEGK010000202.1:0-4106 GCA_041166845.1 Acidobacteriaceae bacterium | reverse complement strand
CGGGCTTCTTCGTCAGTGAGGTCAATAATCGTGGACGCAACTTCGCGCGGGGATGGGCCTCCATCCACGATGATGGAGATGCGGTCTTTTAGCTGATCACGCACCGCGAGAGCGGTCGTACACTCGGATTCCCCACTCAAATTTGCCGAGGTTGCAGTGATGGGAATTCCGGCAGCCTGAACTACAGCCAGTGGAATTTTGGAGCTGGGAATGCGCAGTGCGACGTTGCCAGTGTTAGCGGTCACCTTCAGCGGCAAACGGGAAGAAGCGCGAACAATAATGGTGAGGGGTCCGGGCCAGAATTTTTTAGCCAGGGCAGCAAATTCCTCGGGTAAGGGACGGGCCAGTTCCTCAGCCTGTTCGACGCTTTCGATCAGTAGAGAAAGAGGTTTGTGGCGCGACCGCGACTTGATTTCATATACACGATCTACGGCCCGCAAATTAAAAGGGTCGGCCGCCAGCCCGTAAAAAGTGTCCGTAGGCATGCCCAGGACTTCGCCTGACCGAATCTGGTCGGCGGCATACCGAATTAACGAGATCTCCGGATTGTCACTATTAACTTTGACGATTTCCGCCCGCACCTGCACATCCCTTCCCTAAACCATTGCGAAATCAAGAGAGTTAACATACCACGAAGGACCCCTGCCAGCCGAGAGGAACGGGTATGATTCTGGTCAGTCAAGCCGGTTTATGAAGCAGAGTGTCGCAACTAACGAAGCGGGCCAGAGATTGCGCAAGGTGGATGGCCGTCACCATCCCCTAATCAAAGAGCTTCGCGGCGCGTTCGCCAGCAACGAACTTACTGAGGACGGATGTTGTGCCATCGAGGGCATGCGGGTGATCGAAGAAGCCATCCGCAGCGGCCTGAAGTTTAAGACTGTATTTTTTAGCTCGTCCGCTGAAACTCGCGCTCGGCGCCTGCTTCCGCAATTGGCGCCAAACGTAGAAGCTTTGCTGCTACCCAATAAGCTTTTTGCCAGCGTCTCGGCGAGCGAGACTCCGCAAGGCGTGGCGGCTCTCGTGCATTGCAAGCGCTTTTCGCATGAGGATGTGGTGGTTGCGGCGAAAAAGGGCCCTCTGCTGGCAGTGGCTGGAGTTCAGGACCCCGGAAACTTGGGGACCATACTGCGGTCAGCAGAAGCATTCGGCGCGGGCGGCGTTCTACTGGGCGGAGGGACGGTCAGCCAGTTCAATGCCAAAGTCATCCGAGCTTCAGCAGGTTCGGTGTTTCGGATGCCAGTTGCTCGGACTGACCTTCAGCAGAGCGTTGCCGAGTTGCGAGCACTCGGTCTGCGGCTGATTGCAACTTCATCTCACAAGGCAAATTCCTTGTACAAAACACAACTCAGCGGGCCCTTAGCCATCTTTATTGGCAGCGAAGGCGCTGGAGTACCGCGCGAACTCCTGGCGCAGATGAATGAAGTCGTGGCGATTCCTCATTCTCCAAAAGTCGAATCTCTCAATGCTGGGGTCGCGGCCAGCATCATTTTGTATGAGGCGGCGAGGCAAAGAGGCATCAAAACTACTCTGGAAGGCTCCTGATTGAGCTCATGAGTTTATTTCAAGCCATTCCCAGCGGAGATAAAAGTGACCGGACGCGGCCGCTGGCTGACCGCATGCGTCCGTTGCGTCTCGACGACTTTGTAGGGCAGGAACATTTAGTGGCGCCCGGCAAGCCACTTCGTACCCAAATTGAGCGCGACGATATCGGATCACTCATATTTTGGGGCCCTCCCGGCACCGGCAAGACCACTCTGGCGCAGATCATTGCCAACATCACCAAGGCTGAGTTCATCGAGTTTTCGGCGGTGCTCACCGGGATTAAAGAGATCAAACAAGTAATGGCCGACGCCGAGCGGGCGCGGCAATATGGAACTCGCACGATCGTGTTCATTGATGAGATCCATCGCTTCAATAAAGCTCAGCAGGACGCCTTCCTGCCGCATGTTGAAAAGGGGAACATCCGCCTCATTGGGGCGACGACGGAGAACCCGTCATTCGAAATCATCTCCGCGCTACTGTCGCGCAGCCGCGTGTATGTGCTCAAGCCGCTCGCGGCAGAACAGATTGTCGTTCTGCTAAAACGCGCACTGATTGATGAAGAGCGAGGACTGGGGACGTCAAAGCTGCGGGCTTCGGATGCAGTACTAGAAAAAATCGCAGCCTATTCCAACGGTGACGCTCGCAGCGCGTACAACGTGCTGGAGGTCGCTTCCACGCTGGCACGAGGAATATCCGGCAAAGAAGTCGGAGCAGAGATCACTGAGGCCATCGCGCAAGACGCGGTCCAGAAGCGGATTCTTCTCTACGACAAAGCGGGCGAGGAGCATTACAACCTCATCTCGGCTCTGCATAAATCAGTGCGCAACAGTGATCCGGACGCCTCACTCTATTGGCTAGGACGCATGCTGGAAGCGGGCGAAGATCCGATGTATGTCGCGCGTCGAGTCGTCAGGATGTCCGTCGAAGATATTGGCTTGGCCGACCCGAACGCGCTTTCAATCTGCATGGCGGCGCGAGACGCAGTTGATTTCATCGGCATGCCGGAAGGCAATCTCGCTCTGGCGCAAGCGGTCGTGTATCTCGCGCTGGCTCCTAAATCGAACGCTCTTTATGAGGCGTACACAACCGTGCAGGTGGATGTCGAACGAACCTCGGCGGAGTCCGTGCCGCTCCATCTGCGCAACGCTCCAACTGGGCTGATGAAAAACCTAGGCTACGGTCAGGGATACCAGTACGCCCACTCGATAGAGAGTAAGGTAGCGGACATGCAATGCCTGCCGGATAACCTGCGGGAACGAGTCTATTACCAACCATCAAATGAAGGCGCGGAGAAGGAAATTAGCCAGAGGATGGAGGAGATCAAACGCCGCCGTTCCAATGCTTCTAAGCCCAATCCGCTGGAACGTAAAAAAGAATCTTAATAGTCCGCTGGGCATCTTATAGAAACAGATACTTACCCTTTACGAGGCTAACGTCTATGGCAACTAGCCCTCGAGCTGCGACGGCGGATTACTCCCCAACCCGTGCCCTTCAGATTGAGCAGGTCGAAGAACTTCTCAAACTGCAAAAAGCAGCGCAGAAGATCACTTCGATTCTTGACCTCGATCTACTCATTGATCAGATCGTGAACGATGTCGCGACTTCGTTTGGATGCGTTGAAGCCAACATTTATCTTCACGACCAAGAGCGCGCCGAACTGATCCTTACTGGAGTTCACGGCTGCACCCTGCACGACAAAGGCCAGCGCCTCAAAGTCGGTAAAGAGGGAATGGTGGGCTACGTGGGCGCCACCGGGCAGATGCGCTATGCGCCCGATGTTCGCAAGGATGAGTATTACATTGCCTGTGAGCACGACACGCTTTCGGAAGTGGCCATTCCCCTGACTTTTCAGGGACGCTTAGTGGGAGTGTTTGCGGCTTCCCATCCCGAATTGGACGCGTTTCCTTCCGAGCAACTCCGGATTCTGCAAGCTCTTTGCAGCCACATCGCCGTTGCGATTCACAACGCGAGGTTGTTTCAACAGGAGCGACAGGCGCGCGAAATAATGATTCGTGAGGCGCAGGAAGCGCGGGTTATTCAGCAGGGGCTGCTGCCGCGGTGTTCGCCACTCATCCCCGGATTCGCGGTTTCTGGTCTTAGCATTCCAGCCGGCGCAGTCGGAGGCGACTGGTATGACTTCATCGCCCTGGATGAAGGCCGCTGGGGGCTTGTGCTCGCCGACGTGTCAGGGAAAGGGACCGCTGCCGCTCTACTAATGTCTTCCACCCGGGGTATGCTGCGTTCTCTGGCCGAAGCTCGTTGCAGTCCCGGCGAGGTGATGACACGCCTGAACCGCCTACTGATAGAAGATTTCCCTTCCGGCAAGTTCGTCACCATGGTTTACGCTGTCCTTGATCCCGCGAGCCGCACGCTGACGTTTGCGAATGCAGGACACCTGCCTCCGATTTTGATAGACCAACGCGGCACTCGTTTTCTAGATCATGAGCGAGGGATGCCGCTGGGGCTTGGATTTGGAGATTTCTCCGAAGTTACAGTTCTCCTTGACGAGCAATCACGCCTGATTTTTTATAGCGACGGCATCACAGAAGCAGTCAATCTGGATG
>JBEEGK010000201.1:0-20317 GCA_041166845.1 Acidobacteriaceae bacterium | reverse complement strand
GCTTTGGCGTGGCCATTGAACGCATGTTCCTCAATGTTCTTGCCGATACGGACCCCAACGGCATTTGGAAATTCGGATCTTTGAGCGAATTCGATCCGTCGGGAGTTTTCCAGAGAAGCACTTTTCTGCAAAACCAGCCTTCGAAATTTCAAGGCGGAATTGCCAGTACCCTCTCCCCGCGCAATCTTCGCCAGAATATCTTTGGAATGTATTTGCAGGATGACTGGCGCGCGCGTCCGAATTTAACTTTGAATTTAGGCCTGCGCTACGAAATGTCCACTGTGCCGACCGAAACTCATGGAAAGATATCCGTTCTGAGAAATCTTTCCGACGCGATACCTCATCTCGGTGATCCGTACTTCAGCAACCCGACACTCAGGAACTTCGAGCCTCGAGTCGGTTTTGCCTGGGATGTCTTTGGAAACGGAAAAACGGCACTCCGTGGCGGTGTTGGAATGTTCGATGTGTTGCCGCTACCCTATCAGTTCATACTTCTGACCACGCAAGCCGCGCCTTTCTTCTCCTACACCGCCCTAAACAACCCTGGAGCTGGCTCCTTTTACAATTTTAACAATTCGAACCCCCAGTTCCCGGCGAATACATTGCGCGCAACCTATGTTGATCCCAATCCGAAGCGCAATTACGTCGTGCAATGGAACCTTAATTTGCAGCAGCAGATCACCCCGACGGTGGCGGGCATGGTTGCTTATGTCGGATCGCGCGGCATCCATCAGCCATTTCGTGTCGATGAGGCCAATCTGGTTCTGCCGACCAAAACTTCGGCAGGATATCTATGGCCGGAGGTAGACGTTGACGGAAATCTGGTTTCTGGCCCTAACGCAGGCAATCCGCCGGATGTAATAAATCCCAACTTTGGTTCGATTCGCGCGATGTTCTACAAAGGCCACTCATATTACAACGCCCTGGAAACGCAGTTGGCCAAGCGCATGAGCCACGGACTTCAGCTTCAGGGTACGTTTACCTGGGCCAAGAGCATGGACACGAGCTCCGCAACGGGCGCCGGCGACTCATTCGGAAATTCCATCTCCAGCCTCCCCTGGTTTGATTTGAAATTAAATCGCGGCCTATCGGATTTCAATGTCGGCCGTACATTTGTTATGAATGGAACTTGGGAAATCCCTTCTCCGAAGCATCTTTCGGGAGCAGCGGATTGGGCAGCACGCGGATGGGAGCTGGGCATCATCTTCACCGCCAGTGATGGCATTCCATTCACCGGAACCTATGGCACGGGCTCTGATCCCCTTGGAACCCTCAGCAGTGATGACTGGGACGTTCCCAACCGTTTAGGTGGGTCGGGATGCAAGACGCTTACTAATCCGGGGAATGCGACGAACTACATCAAGACCAATTGCTTCGCGGTTCCGGTGGCGCCTAGCCAGGCATTCTTTGATGCAAACTGCGATAAGGCTCCGCCCAGTGTTGGCGGACCGCTCGCGCCCGGAGACTTACGGTGTTTCAATCTTCGCGGCAACGCCGGTCGTAATATTCTGATCGGTCCTGGACTCACCGAGCTCGACTTCTCCGTATTCAAAAACAACTACATTAAGAGCATCTCTGAGCGTTTCAATGTCCAATTCCGTGCTGAGATATTCAACATTCTCAATCACGCAAACTTCGCGCCACCGACAACCCCTGACAGTACGGACATCTTCGATGGCACTGGGGCAGCGACTGGCATATCTGGACTGCTCTCTAGAACAACTACGACGGCACGAGAGATCCAGTTCGCAATCAAAGTGATTTTCTAAGGCCGATCTGAATGGGGAACCGCAAGCAGCTGAAGATAACTCTGATTGCGGTTCCCGTTCTTGTCGCCATGGGAGGTTTCGCCGCATTTGCATTTCAAACAAATATAGGGCCGGCGCAAGCAAGTCTTGATTTCCAGACCTACAAAACTCGCGTCGAACCCATCTTTCTCAAGACCCGTGAAGGCGGCGTGCGCTGCTACGATTGTCATTCGGCGTTAGCCACGCGCTTCCGTCTGCAACCCTTCTCTTCGGGCAGTTCGTCGTGGACCGAAGAGCAATCACACCAAAACTTCGAGCACGTCTCCCAATTGATCACGTCTTCAAATTTATTGAAGAGCCCACTCCTGGTACATCCGCTAGCACAGGAAGCAGGTGGAGATCCCGCGCATACCGGAGGAAAATTCTGGAAATCTCGAGATGACGCCGAATGGCAAGCTATTGCCGCCTGGGCCGGAGTTACATCCACCTCTGAACCCGCGCGAGCCCCTTCAGGGAGTCCTGCTCCCGGAGAGAATTACTCCAGAAATTTTGAGACCTTCAAAACGACAGTCGAGCCGATTTTCCTGAAGCAGCGTACAGGACACGCCCGCTGCTACGGATGTCACGTTATTTCAAACCGTAACTTTCGCCTCGATCCGCTGTCGCCAGGAAAAACTAGCTGGAACGAAGAACAATCCCGCGATAACTTTCAAAGCGCTTTGCAGCAAGTTACTCCAGGCGATCCGAGTGCGAGCAGACTACTTATGCACCCCTTGGCGCCGGAAGCCGGCGGCGAAGCATTCCATTCCGGAGGCAGACAGTTTTCCTCGCAGAACGATCCCGACTGGATCGCCATCGCTGAGTGGATTCGCGGCCTCGATGAGAAACCGGCAACATCCCCAACCGGCGACGAGTCCAACATCTATGTCACCAACAGTGCTGCTGACACTATTGACGTCATTGACTCGCAGTCGAATAAGGTCGTCCAAGTGATCTCCGGAATCGAACTGCCTCATGGCATTGCTTTCTCACTCAATGGGGAACGAATTTACGTGAGCAACGAATCAGAGAGCGTTTTGGATGTCATAAATAGAAAGAGTGGCGAGATTCTGCAGAAAATACAGCTTAGTAATCGCCCCAATAATCTGGCCATTACTAGAGATGGGAAGCGGGTTCTCGTAGGGATTAGAAAAGACCCAGGCCTGGTAGATGTGATTGACACAACCACTCTCAAACTGGTCAAAAGTATTCCCGTCCACGGTAGCGTACATAACGTCTTCGTGACGCCCGACGGGAAGTATGCCGTCAGCGGTTCCATCGAAAGTAAGACCGCTACAGTAATTGATCTTGAAACCGAAAAAGCTGTTTGGAAAGTTCAATTCGACTCCGGTGTTCGGCCGATAGCCTTTGAAACCAATGCTGATGGTTCGACTTCCCGCATGTTCGTACAATTGTCCGGCTTCAATGGATTCGCAGTTGTAGATTTCGCCAAGCGAATTGAAGTAACCAGGATCAAGCTGCCCGGCGAACCCTCAGGCTTCGGAGTGGCCGAAGGCAGGCTGGGAACTCCCTCTCACGGAATTGGTGTCTCGCCGGATGGAAAGTCGCTGTGGGTCAATAGCACCGTGGCCAATGCGGTTTTTAAATATTCACTGCCTGATCTAAAACTCATCGGACACGCTGCTCTGCCTCTCGTACATTCGGCCGGCGGCGCGGCGGCAGGCTCCGTGCCTGAATGGATAGCCTTCGTCCCCAGCGGCAAAGTTCTTTATGTTTCTAACTCAGGGGCGGCTTCGGTTTCCGCGATTGACGCCGCAACCCTAAAGTTGCTTACGGTAATTCCAGTGGGCGAGGTTCCTAAACGCTTGAACACGTTGACGGTACGTTAGAAAAGAAACGCTTTTTAATGATGGCTTAATGTGGACTCAAGTAGACATCGATAGCATTAATACTTGGGTAACGGATATTAGTTCGGCGTCTGCACTTTGTCACCCTCTGCAATTTTGGAAGTTAATCACTTTGGAGGAAAGATGAAAGCTTTGAAAGCAATGATTGTGTCTCTCGCCTTTCTGACGTTACTAACCAGTGCCTGGAGTCAAAACAAGGCGCCTCTCGAATTGGTGGAAACCACACCTCTGCCTGACTTGAAAGACGGAGACTTCGATCACTTCACGGTGGATTTGGAGGGCAACCGCCTGTTCTCCACTGCGGAAGAAAATAACAAGGTATTAGTGTTTGATCTCAAGACTAACAAGTTGATACATACCATCGCCGACCTTAAGGCGCCACACTCCATGTTGTATCGCAGCGATCTGAAGAAACTCTTCGTGGTGGATGGCGACCTAGGTCTGATCAAGATTTACGAGACTGAAGCTTATAAGCCGGTCGGAAGTATCAAGCTTCGTGAGGGCGCAGATGCCAGCGCGTACGATTCTTCCACGAAGTATTTATACGTCGTCAACGGCGGAAAAGATGCCAAACTTCCGAATTCCTACATCAGTGTGGTTGACGTGGACCATCAAAAGCAGATCGCGGAAATGAAAATAGATTCCAATGACGTCGAAGGCATGGCGATGGAAAAGTCAGGTCCGAAGATGTTCGTTGTGATCCGAGGCAACAATTCTGTCGAAGTGTTTGATCGCAAAAAGCGGACTAAGCTGGCAACGTGGCCAATGCCCGCGGGGGATAAGAAGCCCACCGCGATAGCTTTTGATGAAGACGGACAGAGGCTATTTGTAGGCACCCGCCAGCCTGGAAAATTGATCGTCCTAGACTCCAAGACGGGTAAGGTCGTTGCCAACACTCCCACTGCCGGCATGGTGGATGACATGGCTTACGATTCGTCGCATAAGCGTCTGTACTTTGCAGGTACCGACTTCCTTGATGTGTTCCAGCAAGGAGACGGAGACCATTACGAACAGATTGGCCACATCGCCACGGCATTTCGGGCTAAGACCGGCGTTCTGGTGCCAGAAACGAATCGCTACTATCTCGCCGTCCCACATCATGAAGATCATAACGCCGAACTTCGCGTATACAGCGTAGCTAACTAAGTGCTCATAGGGATACTTCGAGCACCTCTGTGTCGAAGTATCCTTACTTTACTTTCATCCGAATATGAATCTCACTAGGGAAAGCAATCTAATCCTAGGGATGCGAAACCGGCGTGAGACTAAAGACCGCAATATGTGAATCTTGGTCGTTGTCGTTTTGAAGTGAACCAGGAGCTTTGCCACCGTCGAGCCAGATAAAATCACCAGCCTTCAAAGTTCTTTGGGGCCCCGTTGGCCTGCTGTCTTGCCATAACAAATCATGATCCAGCGCTATGACGAGCTGTGAAGAATCCGATTGAGCGAGCGAGGACTTTTGATGGGACGATAAGGCAACCATGCTGATAGAGGTCTCATTACTTTCAAACTGACCTTGTTTCCCGGACTGTGAAGGTTCGGCATCTGGACAATGAAGTGGCTGGCCGGGTATCACCGGGAGGCACAAGTTATGCTCCCCATGCTGGGGAACCAATAGCTCGACCGTAACGTTTCTATATGTCGTATCCCCATCAATGGTAGTGGAGTGTACATAGCCACCAGGCTGGAGTCGCAATTGCCCAGCTATGAGTTTACGGCGAGCTTCAGGTTGTCCAGGCGTGTATACCGTGACTTGGGCATCCTTCAACATAATGCTGATCGCATCGAAGTCATGACGGTGCAACAAAACAGAATCATGCGCAGCTACTTCGACGTTGTATACATTGACGTACTCGTTATGAAGCGCAAGGTGATGATGCGGTTCGGACGATAGGGAGATTATCTTATCTGTCTGCGCCGCAATCGCGAGCGATAGGCAGAAGACCAGAAGTGTCGCCTTAACGATTGCTTTCAATTGAGCCTCTGGAAGTGCAGTTTTAACGGCGAATACCTGATCATCATACATCGGCTACTTAGATGAGCAAACGCAAACAAACAAGCTTTGGGGAATAAGAATTCAAGACGTCGAGGAAATAAATGAGAGCCTGTTCAATACTTGTCTTGTCCCTCTTTGTCGCGCTAAGTACTGTCGCGCAATCTCCTGCAACTCCTCCCATGCGGTTGCTGCAGACGATCACTCTCCCGGACGTCGAAGGTTACTTCGACCATATGGCTGTGGACGTGAAAGGCCAACGCCTGTTTGTTCCAGGAGAACATCAGAAAACGATGGAAGTAGTCGATCTGCGTGCCGGCAGATTGCTGCATACCATCACCGGCCTGCAAGGAAATCCTCGCAAGACCATCTACTTGCCCGAGTCGAATCAAATTTGGGTAGACATGGGAAATGGCACAGCCCAGTCGTTCGACGGGACTACGTACGAAACGCTAAAGACCGTTCGTTTAAACCCCGATTCTCCCCCAGAAGCAAACAGGGAACCGGACAATGGAGTTTACGACGCGAAGGCCCATCTCTTTTATATCGGAGACAGGGGTGACCGATCGAAGCGGGGAACCAAGGGTTCGATAGAAATCGTCAACACCGAAACCGGAACTTACGCAGGAAACGTCAGCTTAGAGGACAACGATCCGGCCGGTCTGGCCCTCGATCCGGGATCAGGAAAACTTTATGTGATTCTGGGTGCGACCAGTCGTCTAGCAGTCATTGACCGCACCAAGCGCACCGTCATCCAGACCTGGCCGATTAGTGAAGGCCCGCTCCCCCATGCTCTATGCTTCGACGCCGCTCATCATCGTTTGTTTATAGGCAGCAGAGTCAAGCCTGGACATCTTTATAAGCCTGGAAAGCTAGTAGTAATGGATTCCGATAGTGGGAAGATTATTGACGCAATAGATACTGAAGGTGGATCAGACGAAGTAGAATACGATGCCGCCAGCAAGCGGGTTTATCTGACGGGAACGACTGGAGCCATTGACGTCTTCAAGCAACTCGATGCTGACCACTATCAGCGTCTCGGACTCGTTCCCTCGGGAGCGATTGCTAAAACTTCTTTACTCGTCCGCGAATTAGACCGCTTTTACGTTGCGGTCCCCAAACACGTCATCCTCACTCCGCCCATTCCGGAATCAAAGGAGGCGACCATCGAAGACGCCAAGATTCTGGTTTACGAAGTCATACCTTGACGCTGTGCTCCAGCGTCGCGCAGAAGTTTATTGCTTTACAGGCTGATGATCTAAAATCTTTTCCATTTCGTCCATCACCTGATTCATTTTGTGGACCGTCAATTCCAGCGGCTCATCTGTAGTCATGTCCACGCCCGCATCTTTCAACAAGTCAATTGGATATTTCGACTTCCCACTCGAAATGAAAGTCAGATACCGCTTGGTTGCGCCCGGGTCCCCCGACAAGACCTTTTCCGCAAGAGCGGACGATGCCGTAAACGACGTAGCATACTGGAAAACATAATAATCGCTATAAAAGTGCGGGATGTACGACCACTCGTTGGCTACATAGTCGTCAACTATGCAAACGCCCTGCGCATCTCCGTAATACTTCTTGACGATCTCAGCGTAAAGTTTCGAGAGCGCTTCGCCCGTCAATGGTTGTCCCTTTTCAACCATCTCATGGGCTCGCAGTTCAAATTCCGCGAACTGCGTCTGGCGGAAGACCGTGCCCTTGATATTCTCCAGGTAATTCCCCAGCAGCGATAACTTTGTCTGATCATCTTTAAGTTGTTTCAACATGGAATCTATCAGCAACGCTTCGTTGAACGTGGAAGCCACCTCCGCCACAAATATCGGATAAGACGCCAGCGGGTACGGTTGGGTCTTGTTGGAGAAATAACTGTGCATGGTGTGTCCTAACTCATGCGCGAGCGTGCTCATATCGGTATATTTGCCGTTGTAGTTCACCAGCATATAAGGATGCACATCATAAGCATCCCCGGACGAGTACGCACCTGAACTCTTGCCTTCTGTCGGGTAAAGATCAATCCAGCGCTCGGCAAAAGCCCGTTTCGCGCCGGCAGCATATTCAGGACCGAGCGGCGCCAGCGCGGCAAGTATGTTGCGCTCCGCTTCTTCCGGAGAATATTGCAGGTCCACCGATCCCACCAGCGGAGCGTAAAGGTCGTAGTAATGCAAATCCTGCAGCCCCATCATTCTCTTGCGTAGCTTCAGGTAACGATGGAAGGTCGGTAAGTTGCGATTCACTCCATCAATCAGCCGCATGTAGACCGCGGTTGGAATGTTCGCATTATCGAGCGAGGCTTCCAACGCGCGGGGATATTTGTGCGACTTCGCATAATAAGTAGACGCCTGCATTTTTGCGTTCATCAGGGAACCATAGGTTCCGCTGTATCCGCCGACTGCCCCAAAAAATGCCGCCATTACTTTTTTGCGATCCTCGCGGTTCGGACTCGCACGGTGGAGCGAAAACGCAGCCTTATCGAGCTTGACTGATTTGCCATCGCTCAAAACGATAGTAGGGTAGGGAAAATCCGCGTCCGAGAATACTCCGTAAACACTGCCAGGAGCGCTCGCCATGACTCCGGCGCCAGCAAGAAGCTTTTCCTCCGCATCGCTAAGCGTGTGGGCTCGGCGCCGTTGAATGTCATCCAAATATTGGCGGTAAACCTTTAAGCGCGGTTCTTCAGCCACGAAACGGTCAACAGTGGCCTTATCCATTTTCAGAATTTCTGGTTCGATAAATGCCGTCTCGGCGCCGAACGTGGATCCCATCTGCAATATCTCCTGCTTCATCGCCTGATGGGGGGCGACGCGAGTGTCCTCATCCGAAATCAGGTTGGCGTACACGGCGAGTCGGGTAAGGTCTTTGTCCAGACGGGAAACGAATTCCAGAGCGTCCGCCATATGCTTCGACGAAGACGCAAGCGTACCCTGCAACTCCCGAACCTTCGGCAATTCCGCGACGAAGTTTTCTTTACTGCTGCGCCAAGCCTGCTCCGATGGATACAGTGCTTTCAGGTCCCACTTAAATTGCTCCGGAATTTTGTCGCGACTGCGTTCCTGGTCCGAAGCCCCGGTGGCGAAAGAACCTAGCAACAAGAGTGAACCTGCCACGGTACAAAAATTACGCATCAGCTCTGTATGCATTGAATATCCTTAAGTATAAGAAATTCGAAGAGAAGAGATTCTACTTGAGGCGGAGCAATTCGCCCAACGAAGCCCCCATTTTTGACGGCATTTCAATGTAGGGATTGACCCCTTACGTCCCCATTCCATGCCGTTTCATCCCAGGGCAGCAATCCACAGCACAAACATCGGCCCGCGGCCCAAGCACTCCCAGCGCCGGACGTTCCAGAATGCCGCCCATTCTCTCAACAATCAACTCACGAATCATGCTTATAAATCTCGGATGCGTTCCCACCGTCGCTGCTCGCACCATGTGCAACCCAATCTCCGCGCACAGTTCACGTGCTTGTTCATCAAGATCAAAGAGAACTTCCATGTGATCGGATACGAAACCGATGGGAGCGATCACCACATCCGAAGATGCCGTCCCTGACTTGTACTCGCGCAGATAATCCAATATGTCCGGCTCCAGCCAGGGCTGCGATGGAGGTCCGCTGCGACTCTGATAGACCAGACGCCACTCTTTTTCGTTGCGCCCCAGTCGCTCGGCCACCAGCCGTGCAGTTTCTGCCAGTTGTTTTTCGTAGTCGCTGGTCTGTGCCATCGCGATAGGAATGCTGTGCGCAGTAAAAATAAGGTGTGCTGTCTCACGCCTTGCTTGCGGAATTTTTGCCAACGCGGCTTGTATGCGATCTGCCAGAGCTTCGATAAATCCAGGATGGTTGTAAAACACACGGATCTTGTCCACACTCGGAGCGCCTTCGCCCGCTGCTTCTTGCGCCCGCGCTATGCCTTCGCGATATTGACGGCAGCCCGAATATGAGCTGTACGCTGAGGTCACAAAAGCCAGGGCACGCCGGATCCCGTCAGCCTTCATCTGCCGCAGTGTGTCGGCAAGCATGGGATGCCAGTTGCGATTTCCCCAGTAAATAGGAAGATGAGGCCCGTGCTGCGCCAGTTCATCTTTGAGCACGGCAATGAGTTGCCGATTCTGCTCGTTGATCGGACTCTTACCTCCGAAGTGATAGTAGTGTTCTGCTACCTCAAGCATCCGCTCCCGCGGAACGTTCTTTCCACGCAAAATGTTCTCGAGGAATGGCATCACATCCTCGCGCCGCTCCGGACCGCCAAACGAAGTAATCAGGATCGCGTCGTAATTCATAATTGGGTCAGGCGTTCTGACTCGATGGACTACCGCACGCGGTGGCGCGGTCCAGCAGCATCACGCGTTCGCGGACATTGGCGGTGAGCGATGCCGCATGCTCGAATTCTCGCCGCGCTTCGTCAACGCGGCCCAGCTTGAAAAGGAAATCGGCACGCACACTCGGTAAGAGGTGATACTTCCGAAGCGCGGGCTCGGAAGAAAGTTTATTCACCAGTTCCAGTCCCGCCGCCGGACCTGATGCCATCCCAACCGCTACCGCACGGTTCAGTTCTACGACCGGAGAGGGCAGCACCTCACCTAGCATTTCGTAAAGCGCCACGATTCGCCCCCAGTCTGTTTCTTCAGCGTTGATCGCGCGCGCGTGACAGGCGGCAATCGCTGCCTGCAATGAATATTGGCCCGCGACGTCACCCGGCCTTCTTTGATGGAGCCCTTCCGCAAGCAGTTTCTCTGCCAGTTCAAGTGCCGCGAAACCACGGCGAATAAGGAGCTGGTCCCAAAGCATGCGATTTTGGTCCATGAGCAAAATCGG
Organism: Acidobacteriaceae bacterium; assembly: GCA_041166845.1. Taxonomy (GTDB): domain Bacteria; phylum Acidobacteriota; class Terriglobia; order Terriglobales; family Acidobacteriaceae; genus JALYIM01. The sequence goes on along the minus strand of JBEEGK010000201.1, from coordinate 9,853 downwards.
CTCTCCCCTGGCGTTCACGCGCGCACGCGAACGCGACGCCTGGATTTCCATCAGGGCGACCAGTCCGTGCACCTCCGGCTCTTTCGGTGCCAGGCCGGCGAGGATGCGCCCGAGCCGCAGTGCTTCTTCGCAGAGGGCAGGTCGCATCCAGTCGTCGCCGGCGGTTGCCGAGTAGCCCTCGTTGAAAATCAGATAGACGACCGCTAATACAGATGCCAAACGGGGAGCCAGCTCGCTCCCTCGAGGCACCTCGAACGGCACATGTTTTTCGGCGAGCGTGCGCTTGGATCGAACGATGCGCTGGGCGACGGTCGCCTCCGGGATCAGAAAAGCACGAGCGATTTCGTCGGTCGTGAGGCCTCCCAGCAAGCGGAGCGTCAACGCAACCTGCGCCTCGGTGGATAGCACTGGATGGCAAGCCGTGAAGACGAGACGTAGTAGATCGTCGCCAACATCGTCGTCGAGAGCCGCTTCAAAATCTGGGACGGTCATCTCTTTCCGTTCGAACTCGCGACCGAGTTCCTGATGTTTGCGGTCGAGCAGCGCGTTCCGGCGGAAAAGATCAATCGCGCGATGTTTGGCCGCGGCCATCAGCCAGGCGCCCGGGTTATCCGGCACGCCCGACTCTGGCCATTGCTGGAGCGCGGCGACGAGAGCATCCTGCGCGAGGTCTTCGGCAAGACCTACGTCTCTCACGAGCCGTGCGAGAGCTGCGATGAGCCTGGGCGACTCAATTTTCCAGACCGCATCAATCGCGCGATGTGTATCGGCAGCTTTCACAGTTACCGATCACAACATTTTTAATCCGTCAGCGCAAGGGCACGCCACTCCGTCGCCTGATTTCCAAAAAATAGCTCCGCGAAATCGCTTCGCTAGCAGTTCTGGATGGGAGTGGCGCCTTGCTCGGTCGCTTTCTCGCAACTCCCCTACGCGGTGGGAGCGCAGTCTTCCGGTCTCATCATTGGACGAACCTCAGTCTCGCCCTCCCATCCCGGCCAGTGTTTCTTATGAAGTTCCATGAAGCGGACGGCCGATTCAATGGCCACTTCTTTCGATGGCAACTCAAACTGCGCATAGCCGCCAATCACTTCCTTGGCCTCAGTGAAAGGGCCGTCAATCACGGTCACCTGTCCCCCTGAAAGCCTTACGCGGGCGCCCTGCGCGGTTGGGCCGAGTCCCCCGTTGCCGAGCATGGTCCCGGATTGCGCTGCTTCCTCGCTGATCTTGGCGATGGCATCCATCAGTTGCTTGGGCGGAGGGCCCTGCTTCTCAGAATGCTTAACTATCATCATGAATCGCATTGTTTAATTCTCCTTAATGGTGTGGTTTGTGTGCCGGTCAGACGCTTGAGACCAGCTTGATCTGGGCTCTATCTATACGTCGAACGGTTGTCCGTAAAATCGACATCCGAGATTTTTTATTTTCGGCGGTCAGCGTCACGACGCCTTTTCACTGCTGATCCGCTTGCGCAAGCGCTCTTCCTGCTCCCTCAATTCGGGAGTCAACTGAGCGCCGAAGTCCTCCGCCTCGAACACGGGGCGAATTTCGATCTCAGCCCCGCCTCCGAATGGAGCGCGCTTCAACCATTCGACCGCCTCTTCCATGGACCTAACCTGCCACAGCCAGAAGCCCGCGATCAACTCCTTAGTTTCGGCGAACGGACCGTCAGTGACCAGTGGCTTCGCTCCCGAGAACTTCACACGCTTACCTTTGGAGCTGGGATGCAAGCCCTCGCCCGCCAGCATCACTCCTGCCTTCACCAACTCTTCGTTGTACTTGCCCATCGCCGTAAGGATTTCCGTGCTGGGAAGAGCGCCCGCTTCTGATTCCTTATTCGCCTTAACTATCACCAAGCATCGCATTGTTATGTCTCCTTTTGATTTCGGATTGTAATTGCACTGCCGGATGTTTCGACCGCCTACTCATGCGTCGAACGACGCAAAGCGTAATCGACAAGTTCAGTATCTTTTATTTGAGCGTTTTTGTTGCGGGCAGTCAGTCTTCTCACAATCGCGTACGGAGTCGCGGAGCGGACCGACAAACTTGAGCGCTTCCACGCTACCTCGCAAGCCCAACTCGAAGCAGCAATTGTTGGAAACGTGGATCGCTGCGCAGCGGATCGAAAACCGGATCAACCTTGAGCGAGGTTAAAACATTGGAATGTTGCGCGTACGATTTTTCCAGGTCTGCGAAGGCCTCGCTCTTATCGCCCAACGCAATGTGCGGACCAAGAAAAGCCGCTGGGTCCACCGGTTGTCGCAGGTTCAACTGTTCAAGCTTGGCCAACCATAATTGTGCCTGCGCCTGCTGGCCGGCGCGCCCATAGACACATGCTAGCCCGGACCATTCCCACGGCGCGTCGCCATAGCCGCTGTGTATTTTGTGGATTGCCGACAAGGCCTCCGCGAACATTCCCTTTTGCTGGTAGGCCGCAGCTATAGAGTCAGCTTTCGAAAAAGTCGGGTCAATTTCGCGCACTGCGTTGAACTTTTCTATCGCACGGTCGTACTGCCGCGAGTAATAAAGGATCGTGCCGTTGTCGGTTGCAATGATGAGCGAAAGCGGATCAAGTTGTCGTGCGCGCTCACTCTCCGCGAGCGCATCATCGAAGCGGCCCAGCCATGCCAGGTGCTCGGCATACCACTGGTGGGCTGTGGCGTAGTTAGGGTCCAATTCGATCGCTCGTCGAAACTCCTTCTCAGCGGTTTGCCAATCCCAATCGTAATTCTGAACAATCAGAGCTAACGCGGTATGCCCCTCGGCCAGACTGTCGTCAATCTGCAACGCTCTTAAAGCTGCGGCGCGCGCTTTGGGCATGTATTTTGTTTGCGGCACAGCGGTGTAAGGACCCAAGAGAGCATAGGAATCCGCCAATCCGGCATAGGCACGAGCGCAGTTAGGGTCTTTGGCTATGGCCTTCTCGAAATATTCGATGGATCGCTGGAATCCCGCAATCGTTCTTTTGTTCCAGAAATATTGCCCCCTAAGATAAAGGTCGTAAGCTTCCAATCCGTTCCGTGACAACTGAACCCGGTGCGCGGTCTCAATCCTCCTATGTTCACCCAGCGAAAGCTGAATCTCGTCCGCAATGCTTAGCGCAATTTCTACCTGCAGCGAAAGCAGGCTGCTCACTTCGCGATCATATTCCCTCGTCCATACCCGCTTCTGGTCGTTCATTCGGACAAGATCGGCCGTCACTCGCACTTTATTTACATCCCGCCGAACGCTGCCCTCGAGCACATATTGGACCCCCAGTTCGCGGCCAATTTGGCCAAGCTGCTCTTCACTATTTTTGTAGTGCATGACTGAAGTGCGGGCGATCACGCCGAGGTGGTCGGGATCGAGGTTTCCTACGTGACTGATCATTTCCTCCGTAAGCCCGTCGCTAAAGTAGTCCTGGGAGGCATCCCCGGTAAGATTTTCGAAAGGAAGCACCGCCAGCATCGCACGCCCACTCCGTTCTTCGGATGAAACTGAACGCGGCCACTTAAAATACCCAAGCATGGCCACCACTGCCGATAAGACCACAACGGCACCAGCTAACAGCCAACGCTTACGGGATTGTTTATTGTCAGGGAGGGTAAGCTCGACACTAGGAATTGTGGCAGGCGGGGGATCAACAGGTTCTACCGCAGTCCTGAGCGGTGGGGAGGCAGCGACGAGCGCGCCCGGCTCCCCGTTCTGAATGACGGGACCAATAAAGCGATATCCCCGGCCTGTAAAAGTTTGTATAAAACGAGGCTGCTCAGGATTATCTCTGAGTACCTGTCGGATTTTCCGGATCGCACCGTTAATGCTGTTGTCGGTGTCGAGGCAGATGCCTTTGCCCCATACTCTTTCAGCGATCTGATCACGGCTGATGAGTTGGCCGTGATGTTCGATGAGCAGCAGCAGGATCTGAGTGGGGATGCGTTCGAGCTTCAGAGTACGACCTGTCCGGCTCAATTCATGCGTGCGCAAGTCGAGTTCAAAATCCGGGCCGAATTTGATTGTTTGGGATACCTGCGAGCGCTCTGACTCCATGGCGGCACCGACAGTAGCCTTCGAATTGTACCTCAACGCAATGTCTATCCCATTAAGTCATTTATCAACAGATGTTTGAGGGGACATGATAATTAAGACGTCCGACAGGCCAGGACTATTGAGAGTTGAATCTCAGATCGTGCAATATTCCCAGCGCGTGTCGGGGGACCGCGTTTATGGAGATATGTGCCAAACTACTCGCAATCTTAGCGTGCTCGGTTTTATCTGCCGGGATTTCTTCCGCCCAGATGATTGACAATACCCAAGCACAACCAACCCTCAAAGCCGGAATTAATAAGTCTCTGCAGGCTGAAATCGGCGCCGGACGCGGGGACGTCAACACTCCTGGTTCGTCTATCTTCATCATCAACCGCGACCCTTTCCGCTCCATTCGCCGCGGACGCCAACTCTTCCAACGCAAATTCACGCGTTTGCAAGGGCAAGGTCCCAATGAACAGGATGGTACCGCCGACTCCAATGGAACCATTGACACGAATAATGCTTTGGGTGCCGGTCTGGCGGACAGTTGCGCCATGTGCCACGGACGCCCGCGTGGTTCCGCAGGAACCGGCGGAGACGTCGCCACCCGTCCTGACAGTCGCGACGCTCCCCACTTGTTTGGATTAGGCATTAAGGAAATGCTGGCCGACGAAATTACCACCGACTTGCGCGCGATTCGCGATTCTGCCCTGGTAGAAGCTGCCCAGAAGCACCGCGCCAGCAAGCGTAGGCTGATCAGCAAGGGAATCAACTTCGGATTCATTACCGCCAACCCCGACGGTTCCACTGACACTTCACAAGTCGCAGGCATTGACGCCGATCTGCGCGTAAAGCCATTCTTCGCCGAAGGCTCAACCATTTCCATGCGCGAATTCATTGTCGGCGCTCTTCATAAAGAAGTAGGACTCGAAGCTTCCGCCGACCCCGACCTGATCGCCGCCCAAACAGGACGGGTCGTGACCCCCTCCGGCATGGTGCTCGACGGCACCAAGGATAAGATCAGCGCTCCACCGGCCCCAGATCTTTCCAACGGCAACGAGATAGATACGGCGCTCGTGGACCACCTCGAGTTTTATCTTCTCAACTACTTCAAACCCGCCCACTACGTTCAGAATGCGACGACCACGCGCGGCCGCCAAATATTTGCCGCTGTTGGCTGCGAATCCTGCCACGTGGATAACCTCACGATCAATCAGGACCGTCGAGTCGCCGATTTAGACACCGTGTATGACTCGACCCGAGGCATCTTCAACAACCTATTTTCCACCGCGACCCCGCTGTTCAAGGTCTTTTCTGACTCCACCGCCTATCCGGTGCTGAAACTTCCCGCTGGAAATCCATTTACTGCGACCGACATCTACACCGATTTCAAACGTCACGATCTCGGGCCAAATTTCTACGAGCGCAATTGGGACGGCACTCTACAGAAGCAATTTCTCACTCGTCCTTTGTGGGGAGTGGGGTCAACCGGCCCTTACGGCCACGACGGACGCAGCATGACCCTGAACGATGTGATCCTGCGTCACGGCGGCGAGTCGCAGCGTTCGAGAAACGCATTCGCAGCTTTGGACGGCCGAAGCTCAGACGCCGTGATCACGTTTCTAAATTCGCTGATCTTGTTCCCGCCCGACGACACTGCGTCAACGTTGGATCCCGGGAATCCGTCAACGCCCAACTTTCCGCAAGCCGGACACGGAAGCATCAAGCTCACGGTGCTGTTCGACGATCCGAGCGATCTGGAATAGAGGTCGTTTGGGCCGCAGTGTGTGACGTCTCGTTTGGCCCAAGAAGTCCCGGGTCAACTCGGTGACTAGTTCATCGAATGATTTCGGAGCTCTTCGGATGTTGAAGGCCGAGCCGGGATTGCAGTTCCTTCCGGCAACTCCGGCTCAAACGGAGCGTGATTCCATTTTCGAGCACTACTTCGTATTCGCCATCCTCATTCAACTTCAGCCCACGGATACGGTCGAGGTTCACGATGGCGGAGCGGTGCACGCGGCAGAAGATGTCTTTATCCAACTCCTCCTCCAGTTGCGACATGCTGCGACGCAACAAGTGTGTTCGCGCCCCTACATGCAGACAGGCGTAATAATCCGCCGCCTCGATCCAATCAATCTCTGAAAATTTAAGAAAGAGGACCTGCCCGGCGGCCTTTACTGCCAGGCGCCCTGTTTGTCTTGGAGAAACCTCGCCGTGCCTGATCCGCTTCTTCGCGCGGTCAACCGCGCGCTCAAACCGTGCATTATCGAAGGGCTTCAATATGTAATCGAGCGCTCCTACCTCGAAAGCGCGCAACGCATATTGGTCGTAGGCCGTCACAAAAACCAGGGCAGGAGGCAGTTCGTTACCGAGCATTTCGAGAACATCAAAGCCGTCACATTCCGGCATTTGGACGTCGAGAAAAACCAGGTCGGGGCGAGACCTGCGAATTTCCCCGATCGCCTCCATCCCAGAACCGCACTCGCCGATGATTTCGATCGCTGGATCAAGTCGCAGTAGCACCGCGAGATTACTGCGGGCCAGTGCTTCATCGTCAACGATCAGAACGCGTACTTTCTTTGAAGGTTCTTGGGGAGACATGAATCAGCGATCCGTGCTGAGCCGCGAGACGAAAGGGACAGAAACCGATACCTCAACTCCGCTCGGTTCCTGGTTCCGGATGCTCAGCTCGAACCGGTTTCCATAGAGGCCCTGCAGCCGTGTTCGCACATTGGAGATTCCTATACCGGAGCAACTCTCGTCCCAACCGGCCGGCAGATTGGGCCCATCGTTAAAAACGCTAAGATTCAGCATGCCGTTGGAGCGAACGGCTGCGATCCGAATCATGCCTCCTTGCGCACGTTTGGCAATCCCGTGTTTAACCGCATTCTCGACCATCGGCTGAAGTATCAGGCTCGGAATCAAGGCAGGAAGAAGTTCTTTCGGGACATTCACACTTACCTGAAGGCGCTCCGCAAACCGCACCTTCTGAATGTCTAAATACTTCTGCAGGAACTCGATCTCCTCCCCCAACGGCGCGTTCTGCCGATTTGAATCTTCCACAACCCTTCGCAGAAAGTCGCTGAGACGCACGATCATATTTACCGCGTCGTCATTTCGTTTCTCGCGCACCAATCCGGCAATGGAATTAAGCGTATTGAATAGAAAGTGAGGCTCGATCTGCCGTCGAAGTGCGTCGAGCTGTGCCTTGGAAAGCTGCTCGTTCAGGCGCGCACTTTCGGTTTGCTGGCGCGTCAGTCGCTCTTTGGAATCCAGCACGTAGCTAATGGCAACAATGAACGCGTAAAGAATTAGGTAAGAGAGAAGGCCGTTGTAAAACTTCTTGAACAAAAGGGCGAAAAAGGGCGACGGGGGGGAGGAGATCGCCCACGGATCCAGAAGCAGTTCGAGTCCAGCGGTCAAGGCAGCTGAAATCAAGCCGATGGAAATGCTGGCGCCGAGGTGCAAGAGCCAGGCTGAGATAGGTGTAGTTTTTCCTGGGGGATATTTTCGGCTGAGTTGCACAACCGCCGGAGTCGCCAGTGCCCATGGCAGCCACGAAAGAAACAGCGTTAGAAACAGGCGTATCCAGGCGTGATGCATACCTTCTGCATGCATCGCGAAGACCGTCTGGGTAGCGTCGAACAGGCCCACGCCAGACCAAATCAATGCGATCCAAAACCATTGCGGCGACCGCCACCTGTCGATCGACTCCATAACGAGGATAGTATTCTACCGTCCTTCGCGAGAGGGAAAAATGCAGGGAATCGCCAGCCCGTTGCAGTGACCGGTCTGGCGCTATGCGGATTCTGGCTTGATACTGCGCCAATGAACAAAGTAAAAGCGTCATTGCTCAGCGGGATGGTCCTATGGTCTTTGGCCGCCTTCACCCAGGATACGGGGAGCACCAGTACGCAGCCGGAATATGCAACTGACAGCCGCCTTAAGCTTCCCGAGAACTATCGCGAGTGGGTTTATCTGACTACCGGGTTCGACATGAGCTACGGTCCAGGCGCACAGATGGCCGACCATCACATGTTCGACAATGTCTTCGTGAATCCGGAGGCCTACAAGGCATTCGTGGACACCGGCACTTGGCCCGATAAAACCATGCTTGTCCTCGAGGTTCGCGGCGCGGAAGCCAAAGGCTCAATCAACCAGAAAGGTAATTATCAAAGCACCGAAGTTATGGGACGTGAAGTGCACGTAAAAGACGAAGCTCGTTTCCAAGGCAAGTGGGCTTTTTTTGGTTTTGATGATAAGAAAACCGCGAAAATGGTTCCAACTAATGCCGCGTGCTATACCTGCCATTCCGCTCACGCAGCAGTGGACACGACTTTCGTGCAGTTCTATCCAACCCTGCTGCCCATTGCCAAAAGTAAGGGCACGCTGTCTTCCTCGTACCAGAAAGAGATTGCAGCGCCAGTGCAGAAGTAACCTGCGACGCTTGAACTCCCGTCGGGGTATCATACAAAGCCATGCACCGGACTTGGCCTGACAAATCAGCGCGGCGGTGGTCTACCTCCCTCGTGCTAATCGCGCTTCTTCTTGGATTCTCGTTCACGACCTCTAATTTCCTGCACGCGGAAGATTCCAAACTTTCCGCCGAAAAGCGGAGCCAAATCGAAGTTGTCATATCAAAATTTATGTCCGCGAACAGCGTCCCCGGAATTGCGGCGGCGCTGGTAGGAAATGGAGAGTTCGCCTGGTCCGAAGGCTTCGGCATGGCGGACCTCGAAAATTTCGTCCCCGTCACGCCGCACACGCTGTTCCGCCTAGCGTCTGTGTCGAAGCCAATCACCGCTACGGCCGCCATGCAACTTTGGCAAAGAGGGAAGTTAGACCTCGATGCTCCAGTACAGAAATACTGCCCAGCTTTTCCAAAGAAAGAATGGCCGGTCACAACGCGCGAAGTATTAGGACACCTTGCCGGCATTCGACACTACCGCTCCGACTCCCAGGAGGATCCCGAAGTCGGCAACACGAAGCATTTTGACGATCCCATTCAATCTGGACTGGATTTCTTTAAAAACGATCCGCTGATCGAAAAGCCGGGCACTAAGTTCCACTACTCGACCCAAGGCTTTACTGTCGCGGGTTGTGTCATAGAAGGGGCATCAGGCGAAAAATATACCGCCTTTGTCGGCGAAAATATTCTCGCCCCTGCAGCCATGAAGCACACGCTTGTGGACGATCGCTACATCCTCATCCCATATCGAACGCGTTTTTATAAAAAGGACAAATCTGGCGCGGTGGCAAATGCCGATTTCCTCGATCCAATCTACAAAATCCCCGGCGGCGGATGGTTATCGTCGGCGGACGATATGGCCCGCTTCGAAGTCGCGATTTTGAATGACACTCTCGTAAAGCGTGCTACCCGAGACGCCATGTGGACTCCCCAAACGCCCGCCGATGGTACGCGCGACGAGTACGGATTGGGCTGGGGCATCGGCAAAAAGGGTGACTACGCAACGGTCGGACATAGTGGCGGCCAGCAGGGAACCAGCACTTTTATCCAGATCGCTCCCGATCAACACGCTGGAGTGGTTGTACTCATCAACATGGACGGAGTTGACGCTTCAGGCCTTGGCAACGAAATCTTGAAGATTGCTCTTGCCGACAAGTAGAGGCGGTCACGCCGCTCTAGAGCCAACGTCTTTCACTCGGCCTGGCGGCTTCGAAGATGCTGGTATTACTCGAGAATCTGCGGCCGTCGGTAGGGATGGTGCCTTGAAGAACCAGCGCAAAAAAGCCAGAAGAGTTACTGCCGAAACCACGAATCCTATGATTAGAGCCGTCAAATAACGCCCACTCGCGCCATTTGATTTTTCCAGCGGGGACCCGGGATTGT
>JBEEGK010000200.1:0-2967 GCA_041166845.1 Acidobacteriaceae bacterium | reverse complement strand
AGATGCCATTCTTGTAGAGTTCGGCAACGGGCACATTGCAGCACTCGCGGGCTGTATCCCAGATGTCTTTCTTTTCTGATAGGGGCATAGAATGCCCCATTACAATGAGGTCGATGTTGTGCTTCTCGCATGCCTCCCGCATCGCCTGTGCGTCTGGGACTGTCTTGAACAAGGCGTGCCCAAGAACCTGCTTCGCCGCGTACACCTGAGCTGGATCGCTAGAAATCAACAGAACCGTACGCGTGGGAATTCTCATTAAGCGAGCCTCCGCGGGTATAAGTCTGCCCCATGTTGGCTTTCCACCCATTGGAGCTCGGTCATTTTTAATAAGGTCTTATCGATCGCGGCTCTCCACTCCTTCATGCTGGCCTCTTTTTTCGAAAGATTGAATACGGTGGAGACTGTACGACGACATACGTATGCTCACGGCGTTTTGTCACTTAACGTGTCGGACTGTGCAGCCCATTGTTTTATTCGGCTATTGGCGGGCAACTTCTTTCGGATTCACATAATCTTCAATGTGCGGGGGCATACGATCTATTTGTATAAGTCCCCGCAGGTTTAAAAGTGAAAAATCTCGTTGTCGCCGCGAAATCCCCCACGCACAAGACCTCTCCAGAATGGGCAACGCGCATTTCCGGTCTGCGTCATGACCTGCAATTGAGTCAATCGAACTTTGGGGCCAAGTTGAGATGTTCCCCCGTGACGGTGTCACGCTGGGAGCGCGGTCTTATGGCCCCCTCAACCAGTCATTACATCCAGTTGGGCAACTTAGCGGGTAAAGCCGACGGCTGGTTTTATTGGCGACGAGCGGGGTTGCGCGTCGCTGACCTTATGCGCCTACTGCCAGATGCCCCGGCTCTGCGGGTTCGTTCTTCCATCACTCCCCAAGTTGTTGATGTAGTGATTGCAGGCAGTGGAGCAAAAATTCCGACCAAACTTTTGGTTGCTGTTCCTTTATTGAAAGTTCACGCTGGAACCCATGGCGAAGTAGGAGACGATCTTGAAGAAATGGATGAGGCTGCGGCAGATGAAATGATCGCGGCTCCAGCCACATGGTGCCCCAGTCCCGCCTATACCAAATGTCTGCGAGTTAAGGGAAATTCGATGATGCCGCTGATTCACAACGGGCATATTGTCGCTGTGGACTCCTCGCAGACCGATATCTCGAAATTAGACGGTAAAGTCGTGATTGCGTGGAATGAACAAAAAGGTCTCACGATCTCCCGGTTTCGTCGTTATGGCGACGTGTCAGTTTTAGAACCCGAAAATCACGAATACAAACCGGTCGTCTTCGACGCGCCTAAAGACGGCTGGCGCATCGTCGCGAGGGTACTGTGGTGGATCGGAAGAGCTCCTTAGCATAAGACAATGAGTGGTATCGGGCTACGCAGCGGGTTTCAGTAGTTGTTTGATGTTTTTCCATAAATGCCCTTGCGTTCGATTTGGAACGAACTGAGGTTACGCCCGACTCCAGAGCAATTCTTTCGAGTTCAGAACTTGGAAAAGCTGTAAACATCAAAATACTCATGTTCGGCATTAATTTCTTTATTTCTTTGGCGGTAGCCAAACCATCCATAATCGGCATAGACATATCCAAGACAATGAGGTCAGGCTGCAGGGCCTGTGCTTTGGCAATTGCTTCCCACCCATTCGTCGCTTCGCCGCATACATTCCAGTCAGGCTGCTGCTCTAACAGATTGCGCAGGCTGCGGCGCACCCGAGGACTATCGTCCACAATAAGAATAGAGTCCACACACTGTTAACCGTTTGATTTTCCACTTTCACACGGATGCTGCAATACATGAAACTTGGTAAGCGTACGTAAGCTTTGTCACTTAACGTGACAGCTGGTATGTCGATAATAATGATATCGATTGTTTGGCGCGCTCGCTAAACTCCATCAGAACTTACTGTCATCACGATTTCCTGCACTTTCTCAAGAAAATCATCCGAAGTCGGGAACGCTTGGAAAAATGTCGCATCCGTCAGAACGGGGCCATCCTTCCCATGCACTTCTAGAACGGGAACGTCGGCCAGTTCGCGTACGATTTTCCAAGCACGCCACTTCTCACTCGTGGAAAGTGAGTGCCCGAAAATTATCAAGCTTAGTCCTTTTGCAGGCAGTTGTTATTTGCAGCAGACGCTGAGCGGTGAAGACTTGAAATCCCGCATTCTCTAGAGCAGTTTTCCCGGGCCCGTCAAAATATGTATCGCGAGACACTACTAGAACCTTCGGTTTGCTGAGAGGGGAGGATGGGTTGGGACCCCGCTCGCATGGCGCGGGCCTGGGTAGAGCTGATGAAGCGCCTCAGGTATAGCCGATTCGCGGCGCAAGGCGGTGATTGGGGTGCATTCGTCACGAACGCGATGGCTCAACAGGCACCTCCAGAGTTGATCGGCATCCATGTGAATTTCCCATGTATGGCGCCCTCTGATGTTGCCAAGGCTCTTCAGTCCGGCGGGCCGCCGCCGGCCGGTCTCTCGGCTGAGGAGCAGCGGGCATACGACCAGATGGCGTTCCTTTACCAGCACGTCCCTACGCAAATTATGATGGCCGCACACCCGCAAACCCTGTACGGGTTGGCGGACTCACCCATCGCCCTTGCCGCCTGGATGATCGACCACGACGTGGCCAGCTACGGGCACATCGTGAAACTCTTTGTCGATGGGGAGCCCTACGGCGATCTCACACGGGACGACATCCTCGACAACATCACCCTGGCCTGGTTGACGAACACGGGCGTGTCCTGCGCTCGTCTCTATCGGGAATACAAGGGCGCCTTCTTCACCGACTTCAACATCTCCGTTCCGGCCGCCGTTAGCGTTTTCCCGGAGGAGGTCTACCAAGCTCCGCGGAACTGGGCAGAGCGGGCGTATTCCAAACTGATCCATTACAACAAGCTGGAAAAAGGCGGGCACTTTGCCGCCTGGGAACAGCCGCAACTGTTTTCAGAAGAAGTTCGG
>JBEEGK010000199.1:0-3171 GCA_041166845.1 Acidobacteriaceae bacterium | reverse complement strand
GGCAAGCCCTTGCCCGCCGGACATTACCAGGGCATCGCCTGCTTCGGCTGCTTCAGTTCTTACATGGCCGAGGTCGTGCAGATCTCCATGGAGAACGGCAAGCCGCGAGTGCATCGTGTGGTAGGAGCGGTCGATTGCGGACAGGTGGTGAATCCAAACATCCTCGAACAGCAGCTTCAAGGCGGCGTCATTTTCGCACTGACCAATGCGTTGCGCGCTCAGATCACCATTGAAAAAGGCCGTGTCGTGCAAGGAAATTTCGGGGATTACGCTCCTATCCGCATGAGCGAAGCTCCGCCTGTCGAAGCTTATTTTGTGACCAGCACGGAACCTCCTACGGGAGTGGGGGAGCCTTCCGTGCCGCCCCTGGCGCCGGCCTTATGCAACGCAATTTATGCGGCCACGAAAAAGCGAGTGCGTGCGTTGCCGATCTTGAGCTGAAGCGGTTGTCTTTGATTTCGTAAGAGCCGCATCAAACCGCGTACGTCCGATTCCGCTTAAAATTTGAACGAAACCGCCAGTTGAATTCCGCGCGGTCCGCCGCCACCCAGAAATGGATTGCCGATTCCCACGTCTCCCGTGGCCGTTAGGGGAAGTCCGCCACCACCAATTTCTCTGGTTCCGGTGCTGTTCGCGGTAAGGCCTGCTGCCCCCGCATCCGCAATGAAAGCTGGCAGAAATGGATTTGCAAAGTTGGGATGATTCAGTACGTTGAAGAAGTCCGCGCGAAACTGCATGCTTAACCGCTCTGTAAGTGCCGTGGTTTTGTAAATTGCAACGTCCCACTGTTTGTAGGTCGGACCATGCAGCGAGTTGCGGCGTTCGTTTCCGTAGTGCCGAGTGCCGGGAATGCAGTCCGCAGCGGCGCCCGTGGCTACACCTGCTATGGTGCAGGGAATCGCAAAAGAACTCAGATCAACATAATTTGTAGGATCGTGCGGATGGTAAACAATCGGCCCGACTACATCAGGACGGTCGAATCCGTTGCCGCTGCCGCTGAAGTCATCTTGAAAATTATAGTTGAGCTGAAAGGGCTGTCCGCTTTGCAGGGTCGCGATGCTGGCGAATCCCCATCCATTTTTCAGCTTTCGCATGCTGCCGCCCATGGTGGGCAGGTCGTATCCAAAATTCCACGTGAAGCGGTGCGGGATGTTGAAGTTCGACGGGCCGTATTCGAGGTTAGGGCGCGTACTGTCGTTGGGCTGCGCAGCGTTCGGCACGAAGTCTTCGCCATCACTCGAATTATCCAAAGACTTCGACCACGCATAATTCATGAAAGACGTGATGCCATGCCATCCGTTTATGCGGAAGCTCGCTTGCAAAGAGTTGTAGTTCGACTTGCCGGTTGAGTTTTCCTGCAGCACATAAAACGCGCCGTAGGGATTGCCTGCCAGCGGACGAGCGGCGCTCCCATAATCATTGATGCAGCCGCACGCCAAATCCGCGGCGTTGATCTGCGCCTCGCTTGGCTGGCCTAGATCGAAGAACCTCCACAAACGATGGCCCTGCGACCCAACATATCCAACTTGAATCACAGTCTTGCTTGAAAGCTGATGCTGAATGTTTAGGTTGTAGTTCTCCATGTAAGGAGTCTTGATGTTGCGGTCAAAGCCGAACACATCGCACTCAAAGTTGCAAGCGGTCTCGTCTCCAAACTGGGGCACACCTGGAACGATGACACCACCGACCGCGCCTGCGGACAAGATGGGCTTTGGCCCGATGTTGTTATAGGCCGGCCCGGGATCGAAGAACGGAGCGTATGGGAGATGACCCAGTGCCATGTCCTGCGAGAACGAATCGAAGAACAATCCAAAACCTGCGCGGACCACGGTTGACGATTTTCCAGTTACGTCCCAGATAGCGCTGACACGGGGAGCGAAGTTCTTCTTGTCGGGATTGTATAAGCGGCTCAGACCGGGCTGTCCAACTTGTGTCAGGGTGAAAGTGCCGGAGCCTGCCGCTGGGGAAACGCTAGTGATATTGCTCAGCAGGTTATTCTTCTCGCCGACGACGCCGAAGTAATCCCAGCGAAATCCGTAGTTGAAAGTCAGGCGCGGAGTGACGCGATAAGCGTCTTGGATATAAAAGCCGTAACTATGCTCGAACGTGTGGCGAGTGGAATCTCCGGCGTATTGGAAGCCGTCCTGAACGTTACCTGCGAGAAAATTTTCCAAGCCAGTTGCCTGGAGAACCCCTGTAACTGGGTCGAAGGTGTCTTTAAACCGCAATCTTCCGCGAAAATACTTATCGAAATACTGTTGAATCGTTGTCCGGTGATAATCCACGCCCAGCTTTACATCATGTTTGTTCAGCTTCCACGAAAAGTTATCGCTTACTTGGTCATTACTATCCACTCGATGGCGAGGGACGCTGCTGGTCGCTCCGAGCTGGGCAACCCCGCTGACCAGAATGATGGGCAGACCGGAGTCAATCAGCCCCGTGCATCCTGTCGAAGTGCTGGAATCGCAGAGTCCAATCGAACTGGGATGGAAATTCTGGTCGGCCGGAAAAAACCCTTCCGCAAAGCGGTTCCAGCCGTAGCGCAACTCGTTCACCTTGTTGGACCCAATAGTGTGAACATAAGAAAGTGAGACAAGCTGGACTCGCGTCGGAGTGAAAGTGTTGAAGCCGGGTAGCTGTCCGCCGCTAGCAGTTAAAGCCAGTGGGAAAGATTGAATGCTGTCACCGAAGAAATATCGACCGGTGAGAATGTTGTTTGCATTGAAGCTGTGGTCAATCTTCGCGATCAGACTGGTGAGCTTGTTGAAAGAAGGAGACACGACCGAAGCAACGCCGTTCCCGAGGTTCGGCCCAGGCCAGGGATGGCGGGCAAGCAAAGCTGCTATCACGGGATTGGTCGAATCACTCGGACTGAGCGACCCATCAGGCGCGCTTCCGGTGGGAACATTGGCCAGCGTTACGACTCCAACCGGTTCCTGTTGGCCTTCATAATCCACATAGAAAAAGGTCTTGTCTTTGACGATCGGTCCGCCCAGCGACGCGCCGTATTGATTGTTATGAAATGGAGCCTTAGGGTTTTTTGAGCCGTCGGCGTTCCTGACCGGATTGAAGTAGTTGCGGGCGTCAAGGGCGCTGTTGCGAAAGTATTCCGCCGCCGTCCCGTGCAACTGATTGGTGCCGCTCTTGGTAACGATATTGACGACTGCGCCG
>JBEEGK010000198.1:0-4668 GCA_041166845.1 Acidobacteriaceae bacterium | reverse complement strand
CGATGAATGGGGCGTAAAGGTTTTTAGTGTCCCGCGAAGGCCATCGGTGGTGGCCACTCCTGCCAAAACCGGCAAAGACTATCTACAGGCTAAAGCCGCAATGCGGATTCAGCGTCCCGCAGCTGCGGATGACGGACAACTCGCAGATTTTTCCAATCAGCTTAAGCGGATTGCCGTGGACATCGCGGAGGTTGGGAAGGTCAGCCAGGGCCAGCGTGGTTTGCAATGGCAAACTTCTGTGCTGTTAAAGCGACAGGAGCTGAAAAAATTCCGTGCCCTGCTAAAGAAGACTTCCGAATCATGGTCTGATGAAAAAAGAATTGAGAGCAGCGGACCATGGCCTCCGTATTCCTTTGTTTCCCGCATCCCTCGTGGGGAAGGATCCGGCGCTTAAACTATTATGCCAAGCGCGGGGAGCAATGTAGCTTTGATTTCGAGCGCTCCCGACGACGAAGTGTCGCTGGTGGAAATCCTCGATCATGTTCTGAACTCGGGCGTAGTGATTCGCGGGAGCTTGATCATTTCTCTGGCTGGAGTGGATCTGATTTATCTGGGTATGGACGTGATTCTTACTTCCGTGGAAACCGCGATGAGCCACATTGGCGTTGCCGCTCCGAGAAACGAATAGCCTATTAAATTGTCCTCATGGCCATGCTCGCTTACTGCGTAACTGAAGCCGGGCCTTTGGAGATCTTGGCTAAAGGTTTCGCCGGTAGACAGATTACTGTCATCGAACATTGCGGCTTGCAGTGTCCAGTTGCAACACTGGCAAGTGTTGAAGTTGGAGCGGGTCTTGCGGCGCGCGAGGAAGTCCTGGCTTTTCACGCTGCTCTACAGGGAATACTGCGGCAAAGGGCCCTCATTCCATTTCGATTTCCCACCGTCTTCGGCGCTGGAGGCGAGGTCTGCGATCACCTGAAAGAGAACGAAAGGAAATATCACGATGCACTGGCGCGCGTGAGGAATGCGGTGCAGATGGAAGTGCAGATTTCATTCCTCAGTTCAGATGCAGACTCAAAACTGCACCGTGAGGGCGACGAAAAGCGTTCAGGAACCGCATATCTGCAATCTCGCCTCATTTCACAGAAGAGCCTTGAAGAACAGGCGGTTGCCATTCACGATGCCGTGGCGCCCTTAGTTAAGGATTGGCGCGAACGAATTTCGGCCCAGTCGGTACGAGCTTTCGCACTAGTTGACACAGAAGTTTTGTCAGAATTCGAGCAGGCGCTGGCGGCTTTGAAGGTCCCTGAAAAGTTTGCGATTAAGGCCAGCGGACCCTGGCCGGCAACAGAGTTTCTCGAGAGCAAAGCGCCAAAAGCTTAGACAACACTTGAGTCTCTCCATGGACGCGAATTGAAATGCAAAAATCCTCAAACCTAGCTTCCACCGGGAGCCCCGACCCGAATATTGACAAGGGCGATGAACAATTAAAAGGGCAAGCAGCATCCGGTACTAGCCTCCGGCTCGACTGCTCGCCCGAGAACCTCGAACAAGGCCTGGCAAAATTAGTACTCGGTTTGGTTGAGATGTTACGACAACTGCTCGAGCGGCAGGCAATTCGGCGGATGGAGGGAGGAAGTTTGAAAGACGAACAAGTTGAAAAAATGGGAGAGGCGCTGATGAACCTGGAAGCAAAAATTCAGGAATTAGCGCGCGACTTCGGTCTCACGCCCGCCGATTTAAATATTGATCTTGGTCCACTTGGACATCTGCTGGACAAATGATGCTCACGAGACAACTTTTGATTACACCGCTGAATCTCAACAGCACACTTTTCACGCAACGCTGATTTCTTTGGAAGGTTTGACATGGGTTGACTAAGCAAGTAGCATCAGCCCTCAGCACGAGGATTTTTTTGTGATTTGCAATAGAGCCAATCTATGGATCGAGTAGCGACAGCCTCGGGTACAACCAACCTTCTTGACATCTTGGATCGCGTTCTCGACAAGGGTCTGGTCATTGCCGGCGACATTCGCGTCTCGCTCGCGAATGTGGAGTTGCTGACCATTCGGATCCGATTATTGGTGTGTTCGGTGGACAAAGCGGAGCAGATTGGGATGAACTGGTGGAAATACGATCCCCATCTGACTATGCAATCCCCCGTCGTTCCGGCCGCGTTGCCGCCAGCCAAGCGTATGCCGCGCAAAGCGCCAGCAGGCCGGCCGGTGCGAAACAATCGAAGGTCGTAGTTAACTTCAGGAGGGTCAGTTCATGGCTGTCGAACGAGTATCTGGCGGTTCAAGCCTTATAGACGTACTTGACCGAGTTCTTGATAAAGGAATCGTAATTGACGCTTGGGTTCGCATCTCACTCGTAGGTATTGACCTGATCACCGTCGAAGCGCGTGTGGTCGTGGCTTCGATTGATACCTATTTGAAGTACGCCGATGCGGTAGGCCTCACCGGACTGGTTTCGCGGCCGGTTTTTGCGGAAGTGGAAGAGCCGGAACTTGAGGTGGAGACAACACGGCGTGTATCACGCGTGCCCGTCCGCAAACCTGTAAGAGCCAGAGCGCGCCGCCGCGTCTAGGGAGATTGAGTGAGGGAAGCAGACGGGATGGCCAGCCCACTGCTGCGGCCAAAGGGTGACCAGTTCGTGGACCAGCGTTCTTCCGTCGAGTCAGCTCCGCTGCGGCTGCTTTCGGTTGAACGCACGGAAGAAATTCTTTCGATCCTTCTAGAAGAAATCGTATTTTTAGGGTTCCCTCGCGCGGCGGTTCTCGATCTCGATTTTGAAACCGGGGAATTGCGTCCCACCGCTTCCCTCAATTTTGCAAAACAACCTCTGCAACGCCTGCGATTCTCGTTTTTCAACAGCGAAGATCCGATCATAAAAACATTACAAAGCATGCAGCCCGGCATTGTCGAGTTGCGCGGGGCGAAGGCCGGCTCGTTTTATGCCTGTCCCATGATTTTTCGCAGCCGCGTCCGCTGTCGGGAAGCAGAAAGTGAGCGCCGGCAGGATTGCCTGGCGGTTCTGAATTTTCAAGCTGCGCGGAAATTGCAAGAACAGGTCTGCTCGGCATGCGGAATGCGCGGCTATGCCAGCCTGGTGCTCGCTCAGCTTGGACGCGATCGCAGTCAGAACCAGCTGCGCCACGTTAGGAATCTGATCGAGCGAGCGAATCGTCAACTCGGACGCATGTTTAAGGGCGACCACTACTACAACCGCATGCGGGAAATGGACGTGACCATCGCTCGCATGGGCGCTGTGATGCAGAGCATGGCCGACCCTGTCATCCTCACCGACAATCAGCATCGCGTAATCATTCAGAACCGGGCGGCAGAGCGCTTCTTCCGGGTGCCGGAAGGTATCAGCGAAGGTGGCCGACGGGCCGTGGAGCTTAACAATCTGCTCTTTTCCGCCGCGCTTTCTTCGATGGTTGTGAGTGCCAGCGATGCGTCCCGCGATCTCACCCTGGTAGATGTGATGGAAGGTGAGGAGGTGCTGTTCGAAGCGGTTTGCGCACCGACCACGGTTCGAGACGGAACTCGCACCGGCATGGTCACTGTTATGCGTGATGTCACTGATCTGCGCCAGTCGGACGAGGAAGTCAGGGCCAATCTGGATAAATTGCGAACCGCTGAAGAAGCCGTTCGCCTCGACCGTGACCGCCTGAACCTGGTTATCGAAAACGTCGGTGACCCAATTGTTGTGGCCGATAATTCCGCCAAGATCGTAATGCTCGACCCTCTCGCTAAAGAACTCTTCGGGTCGGCCGATAAATACCGGGCGCCACAGATAGTGAAGAACCTGGCCAAGCTGGATGCTTATCTGACCTCTTTTACCTTCTCTTTCGCAGAAAAAGAAAACCGGTCCATGCATCTGTATCAGCCAACCTCGAACGCAGACATCGAGTACGCCGCGCGCTCGGGCAAGATCTACGACGCTCGAGGGCAAGTGGCTTATACAGTAACCGTCTTGAGAGATTTTTCAACCTGGAAGAAACTGGAGCAGCTGCAAATCGAGCGCCGTATGCTCGAAATGGAGAAATTCGCCGCCACTGGCCGCCTCGCGGGGACAATTGCCCATGAGATTAACAATCCCATGGAAGCGATTAAGAATGCCATTTACCTTCTCAAGGGAAAGCTCGATACCGCATCCGAGCCAATCTACGACGTATTAAAAAATGAGACGGACCGGGTTGCTCGCATCGTTCGACAGATGCTAGGTCTCTACAGGAATACCGGACAGGTAGGGACCTTTGACTTGAACAGCGTGGTTGACGATACCCTCACTCTTTTCGCGCGGCCGCTGTCGAAGGGCGGAGTGAATGTGAATAAAAGGTTGGGCGAGATTCCACCCATGAAAGGTTCGGCGGACCAATTCCGGCAATTGTTGTCTAATCTGGTGGTGAACGCAAGGGACAGCATGCAGGATGGCGGAGAGCTCACGCTGAGAACCAGATATTCATCGGCTAAAGATGGAGTGCATGGCTCGGTCGTGATCAGCATTGCCGACAGTGGAAGCGGAATTCCAAAGGCTTTGAAGGATACAATGTTCGAGGCTTTCGTAACTACTAAAGGTGAAAAAGGCACTGGGCTGGGTCTTTGGATTGTTAAAGGGATCGTGGAGAACCATACCGGGAAGATTCAGGTCCGCAGCAAAGAGGGAAAAGGAACGTTGTTTAGATTGACTTTTCCCATATCTAACTGACAAAGTCAGCGA
>JBEEGK010000197.1:0-7370 GCA_041166845.1 Acidobacteriaceae bacterium | reverse complement strand
CCGGCCTCGACCTCGTGGCTGCCATCATCACATTTGCCTCTATCCGCGTTTCCGACAAGCCCGCTGACGCCGACCATCAATACGGGCACGGGAAGTTCGAAAATTTTTCCGCTTTCATCGAGACCGGACTTCTTCTGCTGACCTGCGTTTGGATTGCGTACGAAGCGATAGTACGACTTTTTGTGCACCAGGTTGAGATTGAGCCGACGATCGCTGCATTTCTGGTCATGTTGTTCTCCATGGCGGTGGATTACTGGCGATCACGTTCTCTGAACAGGATCGCTGCAAAATACGATAGCCAGGCGCTGGAAGCGGACGCGCTTCATTTTTCGACTGACATATGGTCGAGCGGGGTCGTGACCCTTGGCCTGGTGCTGGTGCTTGTCGGACGCAAGGTCGGCGTTGGATGGATGCGGAATGCCGATCCGGTCGCAGCGGTCTTGGTGGCGGGACTGGTCGTGTCAGTTAGCTGGCGGCTGGCGCGCAGGACGATTGATGCGCTTCTCGATGCTGCCCCGACAGGCGTCCGTAACAAGATTATTTCCGCTGTCGGAAAAGTTGATGGATTGATGGAAATTGACCGGGTACGCATTCGCCGGGCAGGGAACCGCTATTTTGCCGATTTATCCATCGGCCTGGCACGCAGCGTTACGTTCCAGCGCTCGGAACAAGTTGCAGGCGAAGTCACGCGAGCGGTACAGAATGTGTTGCCGAATGCTGATGTGGTGGTGCGTTCCATTCCGCGTGAGGGGCAGGCAGAAAATATTTTTGATCGTGTGCGCGCGGTCGCCACCCGCCACAACCTTAATGTCCACGATGTAAGCGTGCAGGACATCCACGGAAGCTTGCATGTTGAGCAACATCTGGAACTCGACGAGCGCCTGCAACTGAAAGACGCGCATGACCAGGTGACGCTGTTGGAATCCGAGATACGAAACGATGTGCCGGAGATCGACTCCATCCTCACTCACATCGAGAGCGAGCCGGCGACAATAGAAACTGGCGACGAGATCGTCCGCGACGCTGATTTGGAGAGGCGACTGAAAATCATCACCGAGGAATTTCCGGAAATCTCAGATATGCACGACGTGGAGATCAAGCGCGTGCGAGGGCGTCTCTACGTTTCTTGTCATTGCACTATGGCGGACGATGCGCCGCTCTCGCGAGTACACGATGTGTCCACGGAATTGGAAATAAGATTTAAGCAGGAAGCGCCCGAATTGTTTCGCGTGCTGATCCACCCTGAGCCCACGACGGATAATCGGCGGTAAGAACCCAACTTCAGAGATTACGAGGCGACCATGGTCGAAGCAAAAGCAGTGTGGATAGACGGCTTGCGTTTCAACGCCGACGCGGGCAGCGGATTTCCATTAATTGTTGACGGAGAGAAAAAGACCGGGAGCAGCCCGATGGAGCTGGTCTTGATCGGCTTATGCGCCTGCACTGGCTACGACGTAGCCAGCATTCTGCGAAAGAAACGTGAGCCGTTTACCAGCCTTGAAGTTCACGCTGAAGCTGACCGGGCAACCGAGCCTCCCACTGTTTATACCGACGTTCGGTTGGTGTACCGGGTAGGCGGTGAAGTCTCCCATAAAGCCATGGAGGATGCGGTGAAATTGTCCGAAGAAAAATATTGCTCTGTGTCTGCGATGCTGCAGAAGACTGCGAAGATCACCTTCGCGATTGAATACGCATCAAAGTAGAGGCCTGCTCGTTTGCCGAATCCCTCCCAGCCCATTCGCGGATATTTGTACATCTCTGCTGCTGCCCTGTTCTGGGGTATTTCCGCGACCATGGGGCGCGCGGCATTCACAGGACGCCTGTTGCCTTCCGGAAAATCTCTGGGCGCCACAGACCCTCTAATCCTTTCGCAGAGCCGGACCACGCTGTCTTTTCTTGTGCTTCTGGCCGTGCTCACCGTCACTCGTGGATGGCGCGAGTTTCAGATACCGGCGTCAGACTTATTGCGACTGCTTCTGCTAGGGGTGTTTGGAGTAGCGGCGTCCAATTATTTTTACTATCTCGCGATCCAGCGAACGAACGTTGCCACTGCCATCGTCGTGCAATATACCGCCCCAATTTGGGTGTTGCTGTACATGGTATTTCGCGGCCTGCAAAGGCCCACGCTCGGACGAGTAGGCGCCGTTATTTTGGCGTTGACTGGAATCGCGCTGGTGATAGGAATCTTTAGCTCTGGCGGCCTGGGACTGAATCCGGTCGGAGTGGCGGCCGCCCTCACGGCGGCATTGGCCTTTGCTTTTTACAACGTTGCCGGCCACACAGTGCTAGAGCGCTACGACCGATGGATTGTCTTGCTCTACACCACGTTTTTCGCAGGTCTTTTTTGGATGGTCATCAATCCTCCATGGAAAGTGATTGCAGCGCATTACTCCGGAACGCAATGGATATTTCTTACGGTTTTCTCGATGCTGTCGATGCTGGTCCCATTCTCGTTCTATTTTGCGGGATTGCAGCACCTCGAGCCTACCCGCGCCATTGTAGTGAGTTGCCTGGAACCTGTTTTCTCGATACTCATCGCGGCATTGATATTAGGAGAATTGTTGCGAATTGCGCAGGTGTTAGGGATGGTGATGGTTCTGGCCGCGATTGTCGTGGCGCAACTCTCCGGCGCGAACGGGAAGGACGAAGTGACCGTGTGTGAGCCTGTGGACTAGGTTGATATTTACGAATCCCACCCTTGCGAAGACCCTCGCAGGGATGGGCACCGGATCCACCCGCTATTCACCTTTCTATTTGATTAGCTTGAAGTAGCGTTGCGCCCGGCGCACATCTCTTCCTATTTGCTCACGAAGTCCTTCCACGGACGGGAACTTTATTTCATCCCGAAGACGATTGAGAAAATAGATCTCTACTTCTGTGTGCGGCAAGAGTTCAACAGGATGAAAATCAAGCAGATGACTTTCGATTGCGAATGAATCTTCTCCGAAAGTCGGACGATTGCCTACGTTAGTGACAGAATCAAAGCACTCTTTTTCTCCCACGCGAGTTCTGGTGACGTAGACGCCATCTCTCGGACTCAGTTCGTGATATTCGCTGAGATTGATGGTGGGGACGGTGTACTTCGCTCCGTACCCGCGACCGGGTGCGGCGTGCGCGTTAATGCTGAAAGCCCGGCCCAGTAAATATCTCGCCCGGCTGACCTGTCCTTCGCCGAGCAACTGGCGCACCTGCGTGCTGGATACTATTTGGCCTCGCAACATCATTTCGGGGTGGACCTTCACGTCAAAATCCATATCGCGGCCGAAGCTGGCCAACATGCTGGCGTCGCCTTCGGCTTTGTACCCAAAGCGAAAGTTGTAGCCTTCGTGCACTTCGCAAGCGTGGAGACCCTTCCGCAATATTTGCGACACGAATTCACGGGGCGGCATTAGGGAAAGATCACGCGTGAAGGGAAGCAAAAGCACCGCGTTCACTCCTGCGAGCTCCAGTAGGCGAAGTTTCTCTGCTGTTGGAGTGATCAAGTTAATTTGTCTATCGGGGCCGAGAACTCGCGTCGGGTGCGGTTCGAAGCAAACCACCACGGCTTTTGCTCTCTGTTCTTTTGCCCGATGCACGATGGACTTAAGTACCTCGACGTGGGCACGATGCACGCCATCGAAATTGCCCACACTGACTACAGTTCGACCGTAGTGTTTGGGAACGTCTTCGAGTTTGCGGAAGACCTGCATGGCATTAAGAGCTAAATTTCGAAGTCAAGTTTCATTCCGTCGTACGAGAGCCTCACGTTAGGCGGCAGAGATGCGTTCGTCTCCGCGTGTGGAAGGTCGTGACAGATATGGGTGAAGAAAGCCCGTTTTGGCTTTACTCTTTCCACGATCCGCAGAGAATTCTCGACCGTTGAGTGCGTCGGATGTGGTTTGTGCCGTAGAGCGTCCAGGAACAGGATGTCGAGGTTGCGGAGCTTGTCCAGTGAATCCTCTGGAATCGAACTGTGATCGGTAAGGTAAGCTGCCGATCCAAAGCGGAAGCCATAAATTTCTGTCTCGCCGTGAATCACGGTGATGGGCTCAAATCGCGCCCCGAACACGTCGAGCGGTCCGTCAAATACTCTCAGCTCGACTTGAGGCAGTCCGCCGAATTTATACTTCGCATCGAAAACATAGCGGAACATGGAGCGAATAAAATCTACGTCCGAACTCCGCGCATAAAGCGGCATCTTGTTAGGACGGTGCAAAAAGCTCAGGGGGCGGAGATCGTCTAAGCCCAAGATGTGGTCAGCATGCGCGTGCGTGTAGAGGACGGCGTCGAGCGCACGAATGCTTTCGCGAATGGCCTGCTCGCGAAAATCTGGAGTCGTGTCAATGATCACCGCGCGACCGTCGTATTCAATCAACACAGAAGGCCGAGTCCGCCGGTCTTTGGGATCACTGGAGTGGCAAACCGCGCAGTCGCATCCAATTGTTGGCACGCCCATGGAAGTGCCGCTGCCTAGCACGGTGAGCGTCGCCTTCATCGTATGATGGTGCCGGGCGGCGGGGCGCCAGCGGCCGTCTTCGGCGGACGCGAAATTGCGTTGGTTACCTCCACATATGCCATGCGAAGTTCGTAGAGGCAGTTCTGCAGAAAAGTCTGCTCGGCAGCGGTCAAGTTTCCTTTGGTCTTTTCGGCGAGCAAGCTGAGGGTGTCAACGGTCTGGCGCGCGCCGACGATATCGAGCCTGGGCTGCCCGCCCTCTTCTTGCATGAGTCCGAGTTGTAGCATTGCCGTCATGTAGAGCGACGCCATGAATCGCTCGAATGTCATTTCGAGTTCCGCCGCAGAGCGTCCGCTAAGTTCCACGCGATGGTCCATATCTTTGGACGACTCGCGATACGCATCCGCCTGTTCCTGCTGCTCTCTGGCGGTGGGAGGCGGCGGCACATCTGCATCTGCTCCGAGGCCATGTAGATTCGCCTGCTCCGCAGATGTTTCTTCAGCCGCGCCACGGGCGGGCTTTTCCTGGACCGGGGAGGGTGCGGTAGAAATCTGTTCTTCAGATGCTTCCTTGCGAACCTCTCCCTCGGACGTAAATAGCCGCCGGTCGGTTACGGTAAAACTTTCTTGCTTCTTTTCTGACATATTTCCCCTTTTACTTAAAAACTTTCAAAAATGGCACAGGGACGAATGTTAGTTTTGCCTCGCCCGCTTGCAGTTGCGTGCTCGGAGCCGCGAACTCGCGGCGCAGATAACCAAGGGCGACTCGATATTCGACATCATCAATCGGCAACGAGGCCGAACTGGTAACTTCACCGACATCTTTGCCTTCAACCTGGATCTTTGCGCCCGGAGAAGGTAACGGCCCCTGAATTTCGAACCCATTAAATTGACGATGCACTGCGCCCCGTGACCGGATGCGTTCAACGATCTCCTGTCCCACATAGCAGCCCTTGGTGAAATTCAAGGCACGCTCTTGTCCAGTTTCCTGCGGCAAGTCCTTTTCGCGAATGTCCAGACCGTAGCGAGGGACGCCTGCCGCAATCCTGATGAGTTCAACTGCGGTCGCGCCTACGGGCGAAGCGTCAGCCTTAACCAAGACGTCCCAGGTAGCGGTAGCTGCCTCCGGAGACATCCACAGCTCATAAGATTCGAGCCCGGACTTTTCGCTTCCCAGATCGCGGCGAACCACCGTTATGGACTTTCCTTGCCACGATAAATCTGCAAATTGAAGCCGTGCGAGTTCTCCAATTGCAAACCCAGCCCTCTGTAGTACAACGCGCGCTGCCGGTCCCGCGATTCCGATTGCTGTCAAAGACCCAGTGCGATTCGTGACTTCCACTTCGTCCATGATGATGTAGTGATCGAAGATGGCGAGCAGCTTTTCCACTTGAGCCTGATCTGTATCCAGCAACAGGGAATCGCCTTGGTTGTAAACGTATAGATCGCCCTGAATGCGTCCCTGTGGGTTTAGCAGGAAAGCGTAAACCCCGTGGGCAACGGGCAAATCTTTAACATTGTTCGTGACCATGCCGTTGAGCCATCGGCTGCGGTCGGCGCCCGTCAACGCAATCTTTGCGCGCTGGCTGAGATCGTACATTCCGCAGGCTGAAATCAGCGCATTGAACTCCTCGCGGACGCTTCCCAGGTCCGCTGGCGTGGACCGGCTTGCGGTATCCGCCGCTTGAGAAGGCGATGGCACGCTGTCATTAATGGTGGAATTCGTCATAGAAGCGTCACATTTGATTATAGCTAAGGTGGAGTTCGGTGGAGGGCGTGGCCGGCTGGGCTTGTGGTACCTTTTTCAACCGTGAGCCAGAAAAAACGAATCGCGATCATTCCGGGCGACGGCATCGGGCGTGAAGTCATTCCGCAGGCAGTGAAAGTTTTGGCCGCAACCGGCGCGCCTCTCGAATTTACTGAATTTGACTGGGGTGCCGACCGCTATCTGAAGGATGGCATTTCAATTCCTGCCGATGGATTTGCGATGCTGGCGCGCGATTTCCACGCAATTCTCTGCGGAGCCTTCGGCGATCGGCGCGTGCCTTCGAACATTCACGCCAAGGAAATTTTGTTGGGAATGCGTTTCAGGATGGACCTCTACGCGAATGTGCGTCCGGTCTATCTGCTCGATGCAGGCCTTTGTCCGCTGAAGAATATCGAGTCCAACGATATTGATTTCGTTGTAATTCGCGAGAACACCGAAGGCACTTATACGGACGCCGGAGGCATTTTTAAGAAGGACACGCCCGACGAAATCGCCACGCAGGAAGACATCAACACGCGCAAGGGTGTGGAACGAATTATTCGCTATGCATTCGAATATTGTCGGCAGCGGAAGAAGCGCAATGGGAACCCACGCAGCCGGGTGCTCATGTGCGACAAATCAAATGCGATGACTCACGCCGGAGGCCTGTGGCAGCGCGTGTTTAAGGCGGTCGGTGCGGAATATCCTCAAGTTACTGCTCAACACATGTACGTGGATGCCCTCTGCATGCAGATGGTCCGCGATCCACGCCAGTTCGATGTGATTGTTACGAATAATTTGTTTGGCGACATCATTACCGACCTGGCTGCTGGATTACAGGGCGGGCTGGGGATGGCCGCGAGTGGAAATATCAACCCCGGTCACACCTCGATGTTCGAACCGGTGCACGGATCGGCTCCGCCCATTGCGGGGAAAAACATTGCGAATCCGCTGGGAGCAATTCTCAGCTCCGCAATGATGCTGGAGTATCTCGAACTCAATGCGGAAGCGGCGAGGATTGAGGCTGCTGTTCACGAGGCCGTCCGTCAGAAAAAGACCACGGAAGATGTCGGAGGAACGCTTGGAACGAGAGAGGCGGGCGAGTGGGTAGCGAGTCATATCTAGTGGAGTCGACGTCGCGAAGGTTTTTCCGGACTCTGCTTGCAGTCGTTCTCTGCTTTCCAATAAT
>JBEEGK010000196.1:0-11557 GCA_041166845.1 Acidobacteriaceae bacterium | reverse complement strand
ACCGAGCTTCAATGGCGACTGCCAGCGCGGAGCCTTTAGAGATGAAGCGCAGGACCTGCTCCACATCAGCGGCTGATTTGGCCTCGGTGTAGTGAGCGTCGCCGATTTCGACCATAGGCAATAGCTCTTTTAACAACGACGTGAATTCCAGTTCGGTGAAAATTGAGCGCAGCGACTCAACGTCGGGCTGTCCCATCTTCATGGTGGCCACATTGAACTCAAATGGCACGTTGCAATCAATCGTGACCAGTTGCTTGCTCATCAGAATCACGTCGCGATTGTTCAGCAGCGACTCGCGGTAAGTTTTTTTCTCAACTTCGGATGCACGATCCAACGCAGCTTCCAGCGATCCGAAGCGCTTGATAATTTCCACCGAGCCTTTCTCGCCAATGCCAGGTGCGCCGGGGATATTGTCAATGCTGTCTCCGCGCAGCGCCATCACATCCACCACGCGCTCAGGAGGGACGCCCAGAATTTCCTCGACCCTCGCCGCGTCGCAAATCAAATTAGCTTTTGGAGGATTCAGGACCAGCACGTGTTCGTTTACCAGTTGCAGCATGTCTTTGTCGCTAGACACGATGTAAACCGTGTAGCCATCCTCAACCGCTTTTCGCGATAGCGTGCCAATCACGTCGTCCGCTTCATATCCACCCAACTCCAGAATCGGTATTCGGTAGGCCTCCAGCGCACGCCGTATGTAAGGAAGCTGCTGCATCAGATCACCGGGCATTTCGGAACGGGTTGCCTTGTATCCGGCATACTCGATTTCCTGAAAAGTCTGCGTCTTCAAATCAAAGCGACGAACTTTTGTAATGGCTCCAGCCTGCGCATCACGGAATGTCGGAGCAGCCACATCGAAAACCGCGGCGAGATATTCGGGCGAGAAGTCGTCACGCAACTTCCGCAACATATTTACGAACACAAAGGTGGCTGCAGTGGGAACCCCGGTTTTGGTAGACATCCCGCGCTGGCGCGCCATCGCGTGGTAGGCGCGAAATATAAAAGACATCGTGTCAATGAGGAAAATGCGGCCCTTGCCATCCGGCACCGGGGCGGGCCGGGAAAGAGGAACGGGCGCAGCTAGTTCTGAGTTAATTGCAGATGACGCAGCCGCTGATTTTCTTCGGGCAGGCAACAGGATAATTTTAGCAGCATGAGTAAGCGGCCGCTCTACTCAGCCGTGCTCATCGCTCACTCTCAAGCACCGGCTTGCCGTGGTCGGTGTTGTAGTGCAATTTGATCACCCCGCATTTTCCTTGTTCAGGCGAATACACCACGCAGGTATCGAACGGACGCGAATACACATGAAGGCTGATTGCCCTACGATTGAATCCAGCAGGGTTGAGCACTCGGTGAACGGGGTCTGCGGGATCAACGGCACAAGGATGATCAGGATTCATTTCCAGGGTGTCTGTCGGGGTCAACTCGCACACACCCGCATCGAGCTCTTGTGAAACCAGATGAAAATTCTCCACCAGCAGGCGTCCGACTGGAACTGCCATCCAGCAATTCTGATCGCGATGATTGTGGACAGAACTGGCCTGACCGGCTTCCCAGCAAATCGCCACCAGCTCATAGAGCGAAGTTTTGTCTATCAGATTTCGTGTGTAGTGTTGGCCATTCCAGCTTAGATAGCGAGCCAGCGTGTCGGGATTGACTGGGGTATGGCGCAAAAAATCGAGGATTTCAGGAGTTTCGCGGAATGAAGGCTCGGGAAAGTCTCGTAATTTGGCGAGGAAATCCTGAATGTCTATTGGCTGCGCGGATCCGTTAGTTTGCATAGCATATTAATTATCGTCCGCATCTTCAATTCGAACAATTAGGAAGTAAGCGGCTGGTGGTTCGTACTCACTCGAGGAACAGACAATCTCCGTAAGAATAAAACCTGTACCTCTCTTTAACTGCGTGCTCGTAGGCCGCTAACACATTTGACGTTCCAGCAAACGCGCATGTCAGCATCAACAGCGTTGACTGAGGCAGATGAAAATTCGTGAGCATTGCGCCGACAACTTTGAAATCGTACCCGGGATAAATAAAAATATCTGCCTCCCCCTTGCCCGCGCAGAGAATGCCGTCCGGCGACTTCTGCGCTGAATACTCCAGCGTACGAACAGTAGTCGTGCCGATGGCAACGACGCGCCTCTTCTGCGCCCTCGCACGGTTGATGCTGTCCGCCGCCGCGAGTGAAATCTCGAAGGATTCAGGATGAATCCGGTGATCTTCGACCCGCTCTGATCGTATTGGACTGAACGTGCCAAGCCCGACGTGCAAAGTCACCTCCGCGGTCTCAATGCCCCGCTCCCGCAATCTAGCTAGTATGGCCGGAGTGAAGTGCAGGCCCGCTGTGGGGGCGGCCACCGAGCCGCGCTCTCGGGCGTAAACAGTCTGATATCTTTCCCGGTCGCCCGGCAGGTCCTCACGATGCATGTATGGGGGCAGCGGCACATGTCCCAGGCGATCCAGCAAATCAGTAAAATCAGGAACGGGGTCAAAACGAATTCGGCGCTCTCCAAAAGCGCCTTTCGCCACAACGACGGCTTCTAAAGCGGGCGAAGGATCGCAGGAGGCGTCCCTTCGTGCACCAGAGTTCGAAGAAGCAAAGACTAGCCGCTCACCCACCCTCACTTTTCGCCCAGGTCGCACCAGACAATCCCATTCGTTGGGATCTACAGACGCCTGACGTACAAGCAGGACCTCAATTCGCCCAGTCTGCGTAACGTCCGATTTGACAAGTTGAGGCTGCCTAGCTCCATGCAGCCTGGCTGGAAAAACACGCGTGTTATTAAAAACCACCAGATCGTCGTCGCGAAGGAGAGCGGGAAAGTCACGAAAGTGCCTGTCGGCTATCAGCGGAGCAGAACTCGTCGGTTGTGCGCCTGCGGTCCCTTGGTCGCAACGGCGCAGGTGCAACATGCGAGACGCGTCCCGCGCGGGAAGGGGCTCCTGGGCGATCAACTCTTGCGGGAGGACGTAGTCAAAATCCGAAACGAGCACGCGCTGTCATTATAAATTCGTTCGGGGTTGGGCTGCGTAAAGACGCTATCGGCTGCTGTTGCGTACCTTTTGAGTATTTAAAAAAACAAGATACAGTTGTTTCCCCGCAAGCGCTGCGGTAACATACGCCGACTAGCGCGAATCTTTTTTATCAGAGAATTCATGTCCAGCGAACGCCAGCACCGCCGCGATGTCATTTTTTTCGGAAAGATGCTGCATGACCGCGGTTATGTCGCGGCCATGGACGGCAATCTCTCTATTCGTCTGGACGAAGATCGCATCCTTTCCACTCCCACCGCGATGTGCAAAGGGATGATGCGAGCTTCGGATCTGGTTCTGGTTGATCTCGAAGGGCGGCGCGTTGCTGGCAGGCGTTCGGTTTCCAGCGAGATCGGAATGCACCTTCTGATTTATAAGCGGCGTCCTGATGTGCGTGGCATTGTTCATGCCCATCCTCGGACTGCAACCGGTTTTGCTGCGGCCGGCATGGCTCTTAATCAACCGCTGGTTTGCGAAGTCGTAATCGGACTCGGTTCAATTCCACTGGCCAAATACGGCACGCCCGGCACGCCCGAACTGGCAGACGCGCTAGAGCCCTTGATCCCGGATTATGACGCCATCCTGATGGCGAACCATGGCGTGGTGACCTATGGATGCGATCTTCACCAGGCGTACATGAAGATGGAAACCGTGGAACACTTCGCTCAAATAGCGCTGGTGACACACGTTTTAGGGCGCCAGGAGCCACTTGGCGACCGCGAGTTGGTGAAATTGATGGCCGCCCGTGATCTTTACCAAGGATCGAAGTCAGCAGCTTCGCTTCCATTGGCGGTTCCATCTGGAGCGCAAAGGGAGAACCACCACGACCGGCTGCGGACAGCGGAAAAAGAAAGTCCTTCTCGCATCCGCCAGCCGCGGCGTGTTTCGTCACCGCAGGTCTCTTAGTAATAATTCCTTGGTTATTCCCCTCCTACTCTAAATCTCATGCCGATCCGGAAGTTCGCGCCCAGCGCGGGATAGCCCACCACCTCCTGGTACGGTTTGTTGAATGCATTTTCTATATTGGCGTAGGCAGTTATGCGCGAAGTCAGCGCATACCATCCGCCCATATCAACCCGAACATACCCAGGCGTGTGGTCGAAATTGAACCCCAGGAAGTCTGAGTCGGGACGCCTTCCAACGAAGCTGCCGCCGAGATTTGCACTCCACTTGTGACCCAGATAAGTCAGCAAAGCGGATGCAGCATGTTTGGGGCGGCGCAGAAGTGGCTGTCCGGTGGCGAGAAGCGGATCGCAGAAATTGGCTGGGGTGCAGAGCGGTGCGGCGAGAATCTGAGTTGAAGTGTAGGTATAGGCCACATTCAGCAACAGCCGCGAGCGGATCTTGCCCTGCAATTCAACCTCCGCACCGTGGGCGAACGTTTTATCCACGTTGACGAATCGCCCCACAAATGTGGTTTGATCAAACGAGAAGTCAATCTTGTCGTGGAAAAGATTGTTGAAATAGGTTGCGCTCAGAACATAATGGTTTCCCGCAAAGCCTTGAACCACGGCGGCCTCTAAAGCACGATTTCGCTCCGGCCTTAAATTCGGGTTGGGCAGCGTAAATGCGGAATTAGCGAACGTCTCTTCCAGCCGAGGCTCTTTGAAGCCAGTGGCATAAGAGAAGCGCAATCGTGTTCCTGAAAATAATTCCCCACCCCGCAAAGCTTGCAGGGTTAGAGCGACGCGCGGCACACCGGTGTTTCCGAAGGCTCCGTTGTGAACAAAGCGTCCACCGGCAACAATGGAGAGACGCCGTACGGTGAGTCGCTGCAATCCGTAAACGTCGTGGTTAAGCCGCACTCCATGAGTTTGCACGGACGGAGGCAGGATGTCGCCAACAAATCCGTTCTCATCTTCGAAGCGGTAGCCGAAGGTCGTATGTGCCCAGGTGCGTTCAGAATAATCACCTTGGTATTCAAATCCCGCACGATTGATGTGGTCGGATTCGTGGCGGGGGATGTCGAAAATTCGGAGGCTGTCACCAGTCAGATTCACATCGGTATAGCGGTAGTTGTAATCGAAACCCGTTAGCCGATGGTCCCATTTCGACGGGCCGTGAACAGTCAGCTCGGCACTTCCAAGCAGGGTATTGAGCTGCGACCATTCGGCAGGATCGGGCGGCTGTAGTTTGTTGCCGTTGAAATCCCATTCCCCCGGCAGTCCGGTATGGCTGTTGGAGTGGCGCACGCGAAAGCGCAAAGAGGCCTGCGGGCTCAATTGAACACCAACGTTCCCGCCCTGGAGCGAGTCGGAATAGCGGTCGTTCAAACCTTGTCCGTCAGTGTTGAACTGGTCTCCGAAAAGGTTGTAGTCAAAGCGCCCACTGGCCCCAGACAGAGACAGATACCCGTGGGCGGTCGCAAGATTTCCGCCGTCGGCTCCGAAACGGAGCTCGGGAACTTCAGTGTGGCCGGTCTGCGTCCAGACTTGCACCACGCTGGTCATTGCATCGGAGCCATATAGCGTGCTCTCCGCTCCACGCAAGAATTCGAGGTGCTCGGCCTCCTGCGCCCGAAGGGTCCCAAAATCGAAGGTCCCACCAGGTTCGTTTACCGTGACGCCGTCCACGATAACCTTGTTGTAATTGGAATCGCCTCCGCGCACAAAGAGTGAAGAAAGACCACCCCGCTGTCCGGCGGAGTTCACTACCGCGCCTGGTAGGAAACGCAAGGCATCGCTGGCTGTTACGGGCTGCATGGTTTCGAGCTGGCCCCCGCCTAAACTCGTGACGCTGGCGCCGGAGTCATGACTAGTGACGGGCGTTCGGGTTGCCGTTACGACGACAGTCTCGGCGGCCGTAGCCAGCCGGAGTTGTATGGTCAAGCTCTCGGTGGATGCGGGAATGTCGGTGCTTTGAGCGGCAAAGCCGGGTGCCAAGACACGAATGCGGCCATGCCCGACAACTGTATCGGAGAAAATCGCAAGACCCTCTCCAGCGGTAATTCGGATCGCGGAGGGAGAAGATCCGCCTTCCGGAAGCAGTTCAACTTGAGCTCCGGCGATGGCGGCCGATTGGGGATCAATCACTTTGATTTTGAGGTTGATGTGAGAATCTTCGGCAACAGCAGCCGCCGAAAACAAGAAAAGCCAGAAAACGAGAATGGTCCGCACGCACTCCTCCTTTATCACGCGAAAGGTTGGTGAATTGGCGGTCCGCGCCGGTCTCCTGACTTCGCGAGTGAGAGCGTTCAGTGAGTAACAGCGAACGCTCGGACTACCACAACCGGCCTTCCCGAAGGCTGCTCCCTCAGTGGCCGATTGCCGATTTCCTCGCTTACAGTTGCGCGGCAGTGCGGGACTTCCACCCGCTTCCCAATTTCCTATCGCAGCGATAGGGACGCGCGAACCTAATAGTTGACAAAGAGCTGAAAAGAATCCGGCCGAAGTGTCCAACTGAGATTCTATAGGCCGATTCAGGGAATTTACTCGTCGCAGCGGGTAAGTGTCAATTTTCAATTTAGCTTTGGAAGAGGTCAGTTTTTGCCTCCCGCACCTGGTGGGTTAGAATCCACGTCATGATTCCACAAGATTTACTGGACATTCTGGTTTGCCCGGCCTGCAAGAAGCCGCTACGGTTGAAAGACGATGGCACCAGCCTCAAATGCGGGGCCTGCACTCGTGTTTATCCGGTACGTGACAACATCCCGATTTTGTTGATTGACGAAGGGAAATTAGAGCCCTGAGACTCTGCCGGCCCAAAACTCAGCTGCGTCCCAAAACGACACAAAGTGTCATCGCGAGATGAGATTCGGGAAGAGCGTCCGAAGCATGGTCTTCCCAAGCGCCCCTTCCTCCTGCCGCAACTTCCTATTTCCTAATGGGTTTAAGGATCCAGTCGCCGCTTTTTTGCGTATCTACAGTATGGCTTGCGACTGCGGCACCAAAATTGCATGCAACGTTGAGGACGAGTGACGACTCTAAAGTTTAGGTAGTTGTGGAGTTCGGAGGTGAGACGCTATGAAAGAGACATTTTCCGTTACCGAACTGGCGGCTCTACGCAATGACTTGCTGCAAGGGGGCTTAATTGACTCCCGCGAGGCTGCCGAATTGGTTCAGGTATTTCTAACGGGTAGAGGGTACGGGGTTTCTCCCCAGGCGGCGATGGATGCCGTAGGCCGGGTCGAAATGGCCGGCTGCGCGCTACCAGTGCTGCAACATGAGTTGGAGAATCTCGCGCTCGTTATGTAAAGAGTTGACGCCACGTGCGGTGACACGGGCGCAACTTAAGCGGGCTGTAAGGGTTTAATACAGTGATATCTGCGGGGACCTCGTAACCCAGTCGCTCCCCGAAGGTGGTAAAGAAGAGAATGTGCCGGGCCAACCAGCCCGGCGTTCTTTTTTTTATGGACTTACGTGAAGTGTCAGATCGCATTCCCGCATTATTCGTAGCGCAAACTCTCCACCGGATCCAGTTTTGAGGCGCGGGTCGCCGGTACCGTCCCAAACAAGATTCCTACCAGCGAAGACACAACGATCGCCACGATTGCCGAAAGTCCAGAGATTGGAATGCGATATTCGGTGAGGAACCGTACCGAGTAGGGGATTGCCAGGCCAATTACAACTCCGATCAAACCTCCACCCACCGAAATCAGGACTGCTTCGGAGAGGAATTGGAAGCGAATCTCACGGTTCGTGGCACCCAGAGCCTTGCGAATGCCGATCTCTCTTATACGGGCGCTGACGGTTGCCAGCATGATATTCATGATGCCGATTCCGCTTACCAGCAGCACAATGGTCGCGACGGCCAGCAGAACGACGGTAAGGGCATTTGCAGTCTTTTCCGCAACAGCAACCAGCTCCGTGAGATTGGTTATGTTGTAGACCGACTCCGCGCGGTGCCGCGACTGTATGACGCGTTTGATCTGGTCGGTCGCGGAGGAAACCATGGAGGAATCCGCCACCGAAAAATAAATCTGCTTTACGGTCGGAGTGTCGCTGAAATAGCGCGCCACGGTGTAGGGGATCGTCATGGTATTGTCGGTGACTTCCGACTGACCGAAAGTATTTACGCGCTCACGGAACGTTCCAATAATTGTGAATGGAAGTCCGTTGAGTTTGATCACCTTACCCACGGCATTTTCGGAAGATCCGTAGATCGCTTCCGCCATCTTCTGGGTAACAACCCCAACTTTATTGTGGGCCTGCTCATCCTCAGCGTCGAAAAACCGTCCCGACACCACCACCAGATTGCGGACGATTAAATATTCCGGATACACGCCTAGGATCTGTATGTCCCGTTCCTGGCCGTTTCCAATCGGAATGCGCTCCCCAAGGGGAATCACCGGAGAGGCGGCGACAATGCCGGGCACGGCTTGTTGGGCGGCTTTCATGTCGTCCACGGTGAGGGGATCAGGAGCCGAGTTCGTAATGCTCTGTCCGCCGCTCTGGTACTCCGCGTAGATGAGATTGGCGCCGATGGATTGAATCTGGGTGAGAACGTACTGCTTTCCGGTCATTCCGATCGTGACGACAAGAATCAACGACGCCGTGCCGATCACCATGCCCAATCCGGTGAGCATGAAGCGGACTTTATTGCTGCGGAAACTATCAAAAGCGAAGGCGACTATTTCGCTGAAGACTACCGTTGGTGGACGCTGCGCCGGAGCCGTTGCGGTAGTCGCCATGGAAATTAGATGCTACGTGTTGTTCAGAAGAGCCGCAATGGTGAGGTAGAACCCTGATGCGCAGTTCCTGACCCACGTAACTGTCGAGACCAAGACGACCCGGCTACAGCTTTTCAGACTGACACCTACGAGCTTCTAGGTATTGTTCGCCGCAGGCTGTCCTCGTATCGTTTCCATGTTATGTAAGCCGCATTCCCAGCGAGGAACTATGCGTGCCTTTGAAGACTGGGTTCTAGGTCCCGCTCTCATCCTGCTGCTCCCCTTAGCAGGGTTTGCCCAATCCGGTGCCGGGCCGGCGATTTCTCCTAGCGACTTGGTGCGGCGAGTCATTGCAAATGAATTGAAGCCGCAAGCAGAACGGAACAGCTGGGTCTACGACTCGGAAAAAGAAGAAGCTGGGAAAAAGCAGACTAAGCGCGTAGTACAGACCCGGGAGGGCTCGCTCGAGATATTGGTTGCGGTTGATGGGCAGCCTTTATCGGCAGACAAACAACGAGAAGAGGCCGAACGCATTGAAAAGATTGCAAGCCATCCCAGGGAGAGGCAGAAGCTAGAGCAGGAACAGAAGAAGGACGCAGAACAGTGTGAAGCATTCTTCAAGATGATTCCCGACGCCTTTCTGTTCAATTTCGAAGGGCGAGAGGGGGACTTCATCAGGCTGAGTTTTAAGCCGAATCCGGCGTTCCAATCTTCGTCGCGCGAGGGTCGAGTTTTGCATGTAATGGAAGGGGAGTTACTCGTGCATTCGAAATACGAGCGCCTGGCTTCCATCAGCGGTCGCCTTGCGGAGGAGGTAAAGTTCGGCGGCGGGCTACTCGGCTATTTGGATAAAGGGGGCACCTTCAGTGTCAAGCGGACTGAAGTCACTCCTGGGCAGTGGATGATGACTTCAATGAATGTGAATATGAATGGCAAGGCGCTATTCATCAAGACCATTGCCGTGCAGCAGAAAGAATCCCGCAGTAATTTTCAAGAGCTCGGCCAGGATGCGACGCTGGCGGACGCTGCAAATATTTTGACCAACCGAATCGTCTTAGCCGAGAAATAGTTCAAGGTTCCGAGACCAGTGCACTGGCAGCAGCGGAATCTGCGCGAAAGACCTGCGACGGCATTAGGACTCAGCAACTCTTTTTGCAAGCTGGAAGCCGAAGGCGTTCACGTTGTCGGTGGGGCGGCAGCCTTCTCCACTGGCAGACCGGCTTCCATCCATCCCTGCTTACCCTCCGGATAATGCGCTACGTTGGTGTAACCCATGGCCGCCAATTCACGGGCGGCGTATTCGCTCGCGTGTCAATGCGTGTTCGCGCAATAAGTGACGATCTCAACATTCTTGTTCGGCAGCAATGTTGGGGCGAGTTCTTTCATTTTTCCTGGCGGAATATTCACAGCTCCGGGAATGTGGGCTTGACGGTAGTTTTCAGGCGCGAGCGTCTCTATTAGCTTGATACTTTCCTTGCCGTCTAGCTTGGCTTGTAGGTCTTGGGTAGAGATGGTGCGTTCCATTCTGATCTCCTCGGGGATTGCTACTCTGAGAGTACGCCAGTCGCAACGAGGGTTGCCCTCAAGCAATAACTTTCCCGCGCAGAGGATTTCTCTCCGAAACGTCCCCGGGCGCCGTCGCCGCCTCACAGTGCCCGTTTGAAGATGTCAAAAAGTTTCCGCACCTGGACTTCTGTTTCTTCCACCGTGCCGGAATTATCAATCACATGGTCGGCGATCTTGATTTTCTCTTCTTCAGGAAGCTGTGCCGCCATGCGTCGCGCTACTTCTTTTCGCGCGGCGTCGAGGTCAACGCCGGTGCGGTGCGCCCAGCGCGCGATGCGCTGTTCTGGACGGCAAGTCACAACCACCATCCGATCAAAATCACTAGCCGCGCCAGCTTCGATGATGAGTGCTGCTTCAACTATCGCAATTGCCTTGGGATACTGGCGGCCGATGGCTTCCATCCATTGGTTCTGGCGGCGGACGACTTCAGGATGGATGATCTTGTTGAGCTCATTGACTCGCCGAGGTTGTTTACCCTCGCCCGCAAAGGCTGAGTTGGCCAGACGGCTTCGGTTAATGCCGCCGTCGGGATTCAAGATTTCGCGGCCAAAGGTCCGGACAACTTCGTCATAGACAGCCTCGCCCGGCTGGATGAGTTGGTGAGAGATTTCATCGGCTTTGATTAGGTGGGCGCCTAGTGAGACAAACATTTCGCCCACCATCGATTTCCCGGAAGCGACGGCGCCGGTCAGTCCGATTTTGAGCAAACAGCCTCCGAGGCCCTTCTTGGATGGCTCATGCGCGCGAGAGTTCCGGAACGCGAGATCCTCTTCGCATCTTGGAAGCCTTCACCGTGTTTGCAAGCAACATTCCGATGGTGAGTGGTCCTACGCCGCCCGGCACAGGCGTAATCGCTCCGGCAACTTCGGCTACTTCAGGATGTACATCGCCTACCAGAGTGGAACCTTTGGTGCGGAAAATTTCCTGACGCTTGGAATTTCCTGCAAATAATTTTTCAAACTCGGCAGGATCGCTGACTTTGTTCATGCCGACGTCTATGACCGTTGCGCCGGGGCGGACGAAATCCCTCGTGATCATGCCGGCCCGTCCAATGGCAGCGACCAGAATGTCGGCGCTGCGACAAACTTCAGGAAGATTACGAGTTTTGGAGTGGCAGACCGTAACGGTCGCGTTTGCATTGATCAGCAACATCGCCATGGGCTTGCCCACGATATCGCTGCGCCCTACGACAACAGCATTTTGTCCCGCGACTGGAATGTTGCTGCGCTTAAAAATCTCCATCACTCCGGCAGGAGTGCATGGGACCAGGCCCGGGCGCTGCGTAGATAGAAACCCTACATTCACGGGATGAAAGCCGTCCACATCCTTGGCGGGATCCACGGCCATGAG
>JBEEGK010000195.1:0-10428 GCA_041166845.1 Acidobacteriaceae bacterium | reverse complement strand
CAGGCATCTTGGTTCTTACCGGAGGGGCTTCCGCCAATCACGCTGGAGCCGCCATTATCCTGTCTTTTGTTCTCGCGGCAGTAGCGTGCGCGTTCACCGGGCTTTGCTATGCAGAATTCGCGTCGATGATCCCTGTGGCGGGTTCGGCATACACATACGGTTACGCAACTCTGGGTGAATTGATCGCGTGGATCATCGGCTGGGACCTGATTCTCGAATATGCCCTAGGAGCTGCCACCGTGGCGAGCGGTTGGAGCGGATACGTAGTTAGCTTTCTCCAGGACTTCGGGATTCTTCTGCCGCCAAAGCTGGCGGGCGCTCCTGGAACAGCGTTCATTCTTTACCACGGCCACTGGGAACGTTTGACGGGGCAAATGCAGAAAGCATTGGCGTTGGCCCACATCGATCCCGTCAGCCTTCCGCATCAATACTCTGTCTTTAACTTGCTCGCCTGTGTTGCGATTCTTTTGGTCACCACTGTTTTGATCATCGGCATCAAGGAATCAGTGAACCTCACCTTTTTTATCGTGATTGTAAAACTCTGCGTGCTTCTGGTTTTCATCGGCCTAGGGGCAAATTACATCTTAGGCCACCGAGCTGAAGCAGTTGCGAACTGGACTCCCTTTCTCCCCCCCAACACTGGCCACTATGGAAATTTCGGATGGTCGGGCATAGCGACGGCCGCAGGGGTGATCTTTTTCGCTTTTATCGGTTTTGATCAGGTATCTATGGCAGCGCAGGAATCCAAGAATCCTACCCGGGACATGCCCATCGGCATCCTTGGTTCTCTAGTGATCTGCACAATCATTTACATTCTGGTCGCAGTTGTTCTGACGGGTCTCGTGAAATACACGTCCCTCGACGTTCCTGCTCCACTTGCTAGCGGCATCGAAATTACGGGTGTCACGTGGGGTACTAAATTGGTCAAACTAGGTGCAATTTGCGGGCTTAGTTCGGCAATGCTGGTCACGTTGCTCGGTCAATCGCGCATATTCTTTTCTATGTCTCGCGACGGCTTACTGCCCAAGTGGGCGAGTGTTATTCACCCGCGCTTCCGTACTCCATACATTTCGACGATCGTGATAGGCGTATGTGTGGCCTCGGTCGCGGCGCTCACTCCAATTAATGTGATTGGTGAACTGGTTTCGATTGGAACACTTCTGGCGTTCGTGATCGTTTGCGCCGGCGTCTGGATTCTTAGACGGCGAGCGACCGAAGTGCCCCGCGCATTTGTGACACCATGGATTCCGTTCACACCAATCATGGGAATCGCCGTGTCGCTGCTGATGATGTTAAGCCTCGGCTGGGAAACCTGGGCCCGCTTGATCGTCTGGCTGGCAATTGGGCTGATGATTTATTTCTCCTATGGTCGCAAGCACAGCAAAGTGTAGATGGTAAATGCCGCCGAACCTTGGCCCCAAATCGCACCGTCAATGGCGGATTAGGGTGTCTAGCAATTTAGAGACGTAACAGGTCGTGGGCGTGTGAGAAGTTACCTTCTTCTTTATTTTTTCTCAGTAGAAGGTTGGCACCAAGCGGGATCTCCTGGAGCAACCTCGACAGATGCGTCGTGCCCACAAGCAGGAGCGCCGCCGTGGAGTCCTTCGGTATATAGAAGTCGCAGTACGCGCAGGCCATGAGGTTGCGTCACGGATTCTGATGAGCATCGGGTCTGCAGGACGAGATTCGAAAATTTGGGGGAAACAAGGGTCATGATGTTGTGACCCTCCAGAGTTCGCGCATATTCGTGGGTTGTCATCTGCGCCGCAATGTTGTTGAAATTGTTGCGTCCCACGAGGCTGTTAGCCGGAGGGTTGTAGGTTCGAGTCCTACCTGAGGAGCCAACCTTTTCTGCAGCTTATCATCTGGATTCGGACTCTCGTCCTGGACTGCGCCCATTTTGTGCCCTTTCGCCACTAAGCAATCAAAATGAATCGCCGCACTCCTGTGGGACTTGTTTCCGTCGCTCTGGCAGGCGAGTAGCCCTGAGTTCACGTCTGCCATCTTTGCAAAATGCGCAAAGGGCCACCCGCCAGAAACGCACTTAGGGAAGCACGATGATTCGTCCTTTCATACCCAGGGTATCGTGGAGCGCACAAATGTATGGGTAAACGCCTGGGCTGGTGAAAGTGACCCGGAAGCGCGTGTTTCCCAGTGACGTCTGCGGTATTCCGGTCTCATCTTGAGGCGCAGAGCCGATGAAACCGGAATGTGTGCTGTCGGAGGTCGAAGTAATGGTCGCGTGCAGTCCGCCGTCCGCATCGACACTCACATTCGACGAAGGAGGAAGTGTGTCCTGCGGTTCTGTCCCAAAGGTTATTGTGTGGGGCATGCTCGGATCGTCGTTTGTCCATTCCACGGTCGCTCCGGCGTGAATGACGATTTCTGGCCGGATGAAACGCATCAGAGATATCGAGTCGTGTCCTCCGCCGTTGGCTAGAGTCTCACCGCTTCCCACGACTACGGGATGAGCCGAACCCGAGTGATAATGGACTGATGATTTGTCCAGCTCAGCCAATAGGCCATGGGCTTGGTCGGAAGCCTCCTTGTCGTAAAAGGACTGCTCATGCGGAAGGGTTGAAGAAGGATCCAGGACGTGGACAACGCCGGTCATGTCCGGATGAACCAGGCAGACGATCTTAAAATTACCGGGTGTTGGAAACATCACATTGAACGTCTGGCCGGAGATCATAGGCGGAGTGCTAACGCACGTGGAACCATCAAATGCCGCTCCTCCAACCGAAAATCCCGGGCAGCCGACAAAGAATGGGGGGCGGACCTGGCTCGCGGTCAAGAAAGTAATGGTGTGGATCTCGTCGGCATTGACCGTCCACTGGATCCTGTCTCCGGCATGAATCCAGAGTTCATTGGGGAGGAACGCGATCACTTGCCTTCCCTTGTCCTGACTTTGGGCGCCGACGGCGGCTTGCCACTGAGAGGCAACG
Source organism: Acidobacteriaceae bacterium (assembly GCA_041166845.1). Taxonomy (GTDB): domain Bacteria; phylum Acidobacteriota; class Terriglobia; order Terriglobales; family Acidobacteriaceae; genus JALYIM01. The sequence continues at coordinate 7,483 of JBEEGK010000195.1, read as the reverse complement.
GCGGGCATGGACGCAAATAATGCAAGAACAATTGCACAAACAAACATGGAACTTGGGAACCTCTTCATAATGTTTCTCCTGTTTCACTTGGCTGGTTCACGCGGAAGCGAGCGAAACTCATCGGATCTCGCCTAATGCGACAAACCGCATCCCTGAATACCTTCCCGGGCTGCACAAGTACTCTCAAAACGCTCAAATTTTTCTGATAAAATCATCAAACATTTCTGACCCCAGCCTATGTTCTTTTCTTCCAAGCGGTTATACGAGTTTGGCGGCTGGCGGCTCGATCCCACGGAACGGCTCCTATTGCTTCACGGTGAGTCTGTGGCTGTTACTCCCAAGGGATTCGACACCCTTCTGTTGCTGGTTGAAAACTCCGGTCGCCTGGTAACGAAAGAAGAATTCATGAAACGGGTCTGGGAAGACGCCTTTGTCGAGGAGGCGGTGCTGGTCCAGAACATTTCGCAACTGCGGAAGGCCCTGGGCGATTCAGCTGTAATTGAGACCGTGCCCAAGAAGGGGTACCGGTTTCTCGGGACAGTGAGGTCGTTGAGCGAGCCCAGTTCGGAGAAATATGCAGACGTTCGAGAGATCGCCCACGAACCATCGGCTTCGTTCAGGCGCCGAAGCCAGTTTTGGCGTGTTTTGGGCTGGGCAATCGGCGGAGCCGGCTTGACGATTCTTGCTCTGTCGGCGGCTTTCTATTTCCACACCCGCAGCGTGCGGTCTACCGCGCAGTCGATTCACTCACTCGCAGTGCTTCCGTTGCAGAATCTATCGGGCGATCCTAACCAGGAATATTTTGCCGACGGAATGACCGATGAACTGACCACCGATCTCGCGCAGATTCACTCCTTGCGGGTGATTTCGCGGACCTCGGTGATGCAATTCAAGCAAAGCCGAAAGTCGCTTCCTGACATTGCTGCCGAACTGAACGTGGACGCGGTAGTAGAAGGCTCGGTCCTGCGCAACGGCAATAGGGTGCGGATTACGGCGCAACTCCTGAATGCTCAACAGGACAGGCATCTCTGGGCGGCCAGCTACGAACGCGAGATAAGCAACGTTCTGCAACTGCAAGGTGAAGTGGCCAAGGCGATCGCCGACCAGGTGAATGCCCGACTCACCCCTGAGGAGGGAGCTAACCTGTCCCGGTCGCGGACCACAAATCCGCAGGCCTACGACGCGCTGCTGACCGGCAAGTATCTTTTTAATCGGAGAAATGCAGCCGACGCAGAGAAAGCTCTCGGCTACTTTCAGCACGCAACTGATCTTGATCCAAACAACCCTCAGGCCTGGGCAGCGCTCGCAAGCTGCTACACGTCGCTCGGGTCTGACTTGGGAGTTATGAATCGCGACAGGGTTTTGCCGCCAGCGCGCGCAGCCATTGCCAAAGCGCTTAGCCTGGAACCCAATTTTGCCGAGGCGCACACCACTTTTGCGTGGATAAAGCTCTGGTACGACTGGGACTGGAGAGGCGCCGAACAGGAGTTCCACAGGGCATTGGAACTGAATCCTAACGACTCCGTGGCGCACCGTGAGTATTCCCACTACCTCCAGTTGCGAAAGCGCTTCGACGAAGCCGTAGTGGAAAACAAGCGCGCTATTGACCTTGCTCCGCTTGATATCCTGCCTGCAATTCATCTGGCGTGGCTGTATGCAGATGCGCGCAATGGCGCTAAGGCGGTTGAACAGAGCAAGCGAGTGCTGGAGATGGATCCTGTGTTTATCGGGGCTTATTTAATGCTTGCTCGCGGCTATGAATTGCAAGGGAATTGGACTTTGGCTCTTGCAGCGATCGAACATACCAAAGAGCAATACCTCCAGGCATACCTGTCAAATGTCGCCTACATTCGGGCTGCATCAGGAAATAAACCGGAGGCCCGGCGTGCATTCGCCAAACTCACGGAGTTCTCGCACCACAACTATGTGTCTCCGCTGGCGTTCGCCGGGTATTACGCGACCATGGGAGAAAAAGATGAAGCGATCGCATTGTTGGACAGAGCGTATCGTGAGCATTCGCCCTGGATGATCAGCCTGGAAGTGAATGACTCATTCGACACGTTGCGCTCTGACCCCAGATTCCAGCAACTGGAGCGGCAAGTCGGTTTTTGAAGAAATGGCGACTTCGCCAATTGAGAACAAGGTAGCCATCCCTAATCGTGGAGGACAACGTTGAGCAGCGAACTGTGAACGTGGCGTATTTTCCAGTGTAGTTAATTTCGCTCACGCAGGATTAAGCGCTGTTTTGACCCCAGATACAACATTCTTGACGTGCAAAACGCATTTTTCGTTTACTCTATGCAGTCCGGGTTGGTGTTTCTATGTCAACAGGTTCGGCTATAGGTGAACGGCATCAGCGTCATCTGGGTGCCACGATGCGTCGGGATGCGTGGTGGCTTGAATTATTTCCCGTCATTATTTTGCTCGGCGCTTTCGGAGCATATGCGACTGCGCGTGCCTTCGAAGGGAAGTACTACGAATGGGGACCATACCTCTCTCCGTTTTATTCGCCCCTCATTGATCCCCACCATCGGTGGTGGCCGTTTTCTCCGGCTCTCCTGATTCTTGCTTTCCCCCTGGGATTCCGGGTTACTTGTTACTACTACCGAAAGGCTTACTACCGGGCCTTTTTTCTCGACCCGCCCGCCTGCGCCGTGAGTGAATCGGGCAAGCGACGCTACTCTGGAGAAACGAAGTTCCCTTTCATCCTTCAAAACCTGCACCGCTACTTTCTGTATGCAGGGTTCATCTTCCTCATCTTTCTCTGGCGGGACGCGCTCCGCGCTTTCTTCTTTAACGGGCGATTTGGAGTCGGAGTTGGTTCGCTTGTGCTGTTCTTCAACGTTATCCTCTTGACTGTTTATGCGCTTTCCTGCCACTCGCTTCGTCACATCGTAGGAGGAAAGCTCGACTGCTTTTCCTGCTCTGCCTTCGGGCGTCCGCGCCATACGGCATGGCGCGGGCTGACAATCCTGAACGATCGCCACATGTTGTATGCATGGATCAGCCTGATTACCGTCGGCCTAACTGATCTCTACGTCCGACTGGTTGCCAGTGGCGCCATAACCGATTTGAGACTCCTGTGACCACAGAATTCGAAACTCACGACCACGATGTATTGATCATCGGTGCCGGGGGCGCCGGCCTGCGGGCGGCCCTGGGCGCGCTCGCTCAAGGGGCGAAGGTTGGTGTAGTTTGCAAATCGCTCCTCGGCAAAGCGCACACCGTCATGGCAGAGGGCGGAATCGCCGCTGCCATGGCCAATGTTGATCCAGCCGACGATTGGCGCACTCATTTTCGCGACACCATGCGCGGCGGCAAATTTCTCAACAACTGGCGCATGGCGCAAATCCACGCGCAGGAAGCTCCCGAGCGCGTGCGCGAACTGGAGCAATGGGGAGCGCTCTTCGACCGCACCAAAGATGGGGAGATTCTGCAGCGAGCTTTCGGCGGTCACACCTTCCGCCGATTGTGTCATGTGGGCGACCGCACCGGCCTGGAGATGATCCGGACGTTGCAAGATCGCGGCGTGCAGATGGGAATCGACGTGTACATGGAGTGCACAGTCAGCCGCTTGCTGAAAGATGGAGACCGCGTCGCTGGAGCATTCGGTTACTGGCGTGAGCAGGGGCGGTTCGTGGTGTTTCGAGCCAAGTCGATTGTCATTGCGACTGGCGGCATTGGCAAGGCTTATAAAATCACTTCGAATTCATGGGAGTACACCGGCGATGGAATGGCCCTCGCCTACGGTGCCGGCGCTGAATTGTTGGACATGGAATTTGTGCAGTTTCATCCCACTGGAATGGTGTGGCCTCCCGGAGTGCAGGGTCTCCTGGTGACCGAGGCAGTTCGCGGCGAAGGGGGAATTCTCCGCAATAAATTAGGCGAGCGCTTCATGGAGAAATACGATCCGAAGAGAATGGAGCTCTCGACACGCGACGTGGTGGCGCGCTCGATCTATACCGAGGTCCGCGAAGGCCGCGGCACAGAACACGGCGGCGCTCTTCTAGACATATCGCACAAGCCCGCGGACTATGTGAAGAAGAAGTTACCTAGCATGTATCACCAGTTCAAGGAGCTTGCCGATGTCGATATCACTCAGGGGCCGATGGAGGTAGGACCAACCTGTCACTACATGATGGGAGGGATTCGCGTCGAGGCTGAGACCGCGCAATCGTCTGTGCCGGGGCTGTTCGCCGCGGGTGAAGCAGCGGCCGGACTGCACGGCGCAAATCGGCTGGGCGGCAATTCTCTTTCCGATCTCCTCGTCTTCGGCCGCCGCGCAGGATCGGCCGCCGCCGAGCATGCCAAGACGGTACAAACTACGTCCATCGACTCTGGGCAGATTGACGAAGCCGCACGCGAGCTACTAACTCCTTTCGAGCGCAAGAAAGAAGACGGGGAGAATCCTTATACCGTCCATCGCGATTTACAGGACGTCATGCAGAATCTTGTGGGCATCTTTCGCACGCGCGAGGACCTCACCCGCGCAATGGAGGAACTCGAGAAATTAAAGACGCGGGCGGAGAGTCTAAGCGTCGAAGGTTCGCGAATGTTCAACCCGGGCTGGCACCTCGCTCAGGATCTCAAATCGATGCTGACGGTTTCAGAAGCGGTCACGCGCAGCGCACTGGCGCGCGAAGAGAGTCGGGGAGCTCACAGTCGTATCGATTACCCTAACCTCGACGCAACCTGGGGAACCAAGAATAATGTAATCTTCCGCGAAGGAAGCACGATGACGCTACGGCAGTCACCCGTATCCGAAATGCCTGGTGAGTTGAAGCAACTAGTTGCGGACGAGAAGTAGGCAAGTTAGCTGATAACGGTTTTGAAAGGGATGGCTTCGGCCGTGCCCCAGAGGGAATGAACGACGTGGGCTTTAGCCGCTGAGGAAGACGGAGGCGACGAGCGATGTCAGAAGCAGTCTTTGAGGTATTCCGCGGCAACCGTGATGGCGGACAAACCGTCACCTACAATGTTCCTATTGCTCCGGGGATGGTGGTGCTCGACGCGCTCCATCATATTCAGGCTCATCAGGCGCCCGATTTGGCGGTGCGCTGGAATTGCAAAGCCGGGAAATGCGGCTCCTGCTCGGCAGAGGTAAATGGCCGTCCACGGCTTACCTGCAAAACCCGCATGGACGCTCTGCCCCTGGACAAACCCATTACCGTTCAGCCGATGAAATCATTCCCCGTGATTAAAGACCTGGTGACCGACGTATCCTGGAATTACCGCGTGAACAAGAAGATTCCGCCGTTTACACCCCGCCCCGACGTCAAATGGAAAATGTATCAAGAGGATGTGGACCGGGTGCAGGAGTTTCGCAAGTGCATAGAGTGTTTTCTATGCCAGGACGTATGTCACGTTTTGCGCGACCACGAGAAAACGGAGCAGTTCGGCGGCCCGCGGTTTTTTGTCCGCGTCGCGGGGCTCGAAATGCATCCGCTCGACGCACAATCTCGCACCCGCCTGCTGAAGGATGAGCTCGGTATCGGCCTCTGCAACATCACTAAGTGCTGCACAGAGGTGTGCCCCGAAGAGATCCACATCACCGACAATGCGATTATTCCACTGAAGGAACGCGTGGTTGACGACTTTTATGACCCCGTTCTCATGCTGGTCAGGAAGATTCGAGGGGCAAAGCCAGCCTAGACTGAAACAGGTCGGGCAGACGGCCAAAGGAGGTCTCATGGAGTTCACACTAAAAACCATCTCGAAGGCCGCTATTCCGGAGGCCATCTCGAAAGCGGAGCTCTACCGTTCACTCAATGAACCGGAAGAAGCAGAATCGATCTGCCGCGACATTCTGGCAGTTGAGCCCGATCACCAGTTCGCGCTTCGCCTGCTAGGTCTCGCAATCACTGACCAGTTCTCTGGCGATGCGTCGGATCGTCACCGCGAGGCTGAGGAACTTTTCGAGAGACTAGTCGAGCGCTACGAGCGTCTTTATTACAACGGTCTCTTGCATGAACGGCGAGCCAAGGCGCAAATGCGCGTGGGCCGTCCCCTGCATACCCTTGCTCCCTTATTTGCCGCGGCGATGCGCTGCTTTTCCGAAGCCGAGATGATTCATCCTGCAAATAACGACGACGCTGTTCTTCGGTGGAACCGATGCGCCCGGTTACTGCAAAGTGATCTTGCCTTTCAGGAAGAGAAGCAATCCGAAGGTTTTGACGCTATTGATAGCTCACCCATTTGACACAGTGACCATCCGCTTGTGGGCAGCCGGTTAAGTGTGGCCTGGGAAACGGATTTGAACTAGCATTACCCACATCATTCCGGTAACTCAATGCGGTCCGGATGCTTTTTGTCGCGCTCATGGTCTTCCGCAAAAACCTTCTCAAGCCAAAATGCCTGTCTTGTTGCGATTCGCTTATCCGCATCTGAAGCATCGTGGCTGATAACGAATTCTTCGCCGCAACTGTCACACCGCAGGGTCCCCATTTCCTGGAGACCAAGGGCTCTTTCTCGAATCCGCCCTTTCTTTATTGCCATAGCCCTCATAGCACTTAGCTTAAACCCTCTGTCCGTATGGCGGGTCGGCTTATTTGTTCCGACGGGCGACACAAGTTACCATCAACGGTCAACAGGGCTTGTAGGTTCGAGTTCGAGGTCCCTAGTGAGAGGCTATACTTATCGCGGCCAGATTGGCCCTCCCAACGACAAAATTAGTTCGGGTGAAGGAATCTCGTGATCTTCGAAGAAACAATCGGCTCGCCACTCGCGCACTGGGAAAGCTTTTATGTCATCGTCGGTTCTTCGGCAGGGGCCCTCACAGGTTTGCAGTTTGTGGTGATGGCTCTGATTGCGGACGGCCCGTCGCCTGCCTCTATGCAGGCGGTGCGCGCATTTGGAACTCCGACAGTTGTGCACTTCTGCGCCGCACTGCTCATTTCGGCGGTGCTCAGCGCACCGTGGGACAACCTTCGCTATGCCGGTTTCGTTTTGGGGGCTTTTGGCGTGGCGGGACTAGCCTATGCGCTCAACGTAATCAGACATGCTCGACGCCAGTCCGGTTATGCTCCCGACGCCGAGGATTGGTTGTGGTACACAGCTCTTCCGATTTTCGCGTATGTAGCGCTCGTCAGCGGAGCGGTTCTGCTCTTGCGCGGACCCGGCATCTCCCTCGACGTTGTCGCTGTTTCCAGTCTGCTGTTGTTGTTTGTCGGAATCCACAATTCGTGGGACAGCGTCACTTACGTCGCTATCAATCAGTCTCGGGACACTGAAAAAAATAAAAAGGAAAAATAGCTTGAAACCTTTCCGCGCGATCTTCTGCAACGCTCTTCTCGGCACTATCGTTTGCATCTTCTTTCTATCCTGCGCATTTGCGAAATCGAAGCCAATGCAGATTTTTCTGATTGATGTCGAGGGTGGCCAGGCAACGCTGATTGTGAGTCCTTCGGGACAATCCCTGCTCATCGATACTGGATGGCCCGGCGATCGCGATGCGACCCGCATCGTAGAAGCCGTCAGGGCAGCA
>JBEEGK010000194.1:0-2746 GCA_041166845.1 Acidobacteriaceae bacterium | reverse complement strand
CGGCACAGAATGAGCAAAGAAGTAATGAAGAATCTGGCAGAATTCTGAGTCTTGAGAATGCCTGGAGCCAGTCACGATGGCCATGCATCCAGGCGTCTGTCCTTGCCGTCATGGAGAAGGTCAAAGGCGAAGAAGCACGGATTGCCTTTATGGAACAGTAAATCCTTGAATTGCGGATGGCCCTTACGGTCTACACATACGATCTCACCATCCAATATCGCCTTTCGGACACGTGGCAAGGATTTCGAAATTGAACGCCCTAGTTCAGCAGGATGCGAATGCATGACCGTTGCGAGAAACAAATTGACACTCACCGTTTTCGAGACATGCAAGTGCGCGGAAGCCATCGTATTTAAGTTCGAAAAGCCAATCCGAATGGTCGAAAGCGTCATTGCGCGACTGCAAAGGCTGGGTAAGGAAATTATGGTGCATGTCAAGACAGTACCAGCGACGAAGACGAAAATTGGGCGAAGGGGCGACAAATCTGGTTTGGAGAAGAGGCGAACATGAGAGCTGTTTTACTGATGGAATAGGCATCGAGGCAGCTTTTCTAATCCCCGGACTCCTCTTCTTTTTCTTTATTCGCGCTGACCATTATTTACGACCAGCCGCGGTGAAGGCAGGAATCTTGATTGCTAATTGCCGGCGGCGATTTGGATTTCACAATACGCTGTTGTGCCCAACTTGCTTCCTTCTTTTGCGGCAGTGTAGCGTAGACGGTACCAAAATTGAGAAGTGCGGTTATAAACCTATGGATAGCGCAAAACCAAGCGATGCGAACATTCAACTGATGCAGCTTACCAACGCTTTTTGGACATCGCGTTGCCTTCATGTTGTCGCTGAGATCGGCGTCGCCGATCACCTTAATGAAAAGTCAGAGTCCACCGATTCGCTGGCACAATCGACTGGAACACATCCCGAATCGCTCTACCGCGTGTTGCGTTTGCTGGCATCGCAAGGAATCTTTGCCTGGAAAGATGGCGCATGGCTGCATACCGGGGCTTCGCGTCTGTTGCGGGCCGATCACCCAGCATCAATGCGCGATTACATCCGCATGATCGGGATGCCCGTGTTTTGGCATGCATGGGAAGAGCTGGAATACTCAGTGCGGACAGGCAGAACGGCATTCCAAAAAATCCATCCCGCCGGAGTATTCGCATACCTTTCCGAACATCCCGAGCAAAGTCGTATCTTCAACGCTTCGATGACCTCGAAAGCGCACCGTGACATCGCCGCTGTATTGCCGGCGTATGACTTCTGCCAGTTTAAGACCATTGCTGACATCGGAGGTGGCCGCGGCCATCTGTTGCGCGCCATCTTGAAACAATCGCTTAACACGGATGGCATACTGTTCGACCAACCGCACGTGGTTGCCGAAGTCAAGCCGGGACCCGCAGAGAAGCTGAGCGTGGTTGGCGGCAATTTCTTCACCGACCATTTGCCCGCGGCGGACGCTTACCTGCTGATGAACGTCATTCACGACTGGAATGACGCGGACTCCATCAAGATTCTGTCCGGAATCCATCGCGATATGCCGGCCCACGCTCGAGTGCTAGTCATCGAGACCGTAGTACCCACCAGGCCTGGCCCACATCTCTCGAAGGAACTTGATATTGCCATGATGACACTGCCGGGTGGCAAAGAACGCACCCACGAAGAATACTTGAAGCTGGTATCGCACTGCGGATTGCGCCTGCATCGAGTGGTGGAGACCCAGAGTCCGTACTCGGTGCTGGAGATCGTGAAGGGATAGTTTTCGGTTCAGGTGGCTGGTCGTTCTTCTTTCCTGTTACTGCTCCGTACAACGGGCTACTAGACTTAAGCGCCAGAATCAAACCCAACGTAGACCCTCCGCACAAAGGCAGCTGAGCAGGCAGACGGCTCTGCCCTCCTTCGTGGGTCCACTGTTTGCCATGGTTCAGGGCCTTGGGGAACGCGACGCATCGAAGCGTGCGAAGACGGTCACAGTTCAGCGGCTGCTTAGCCCCCCTCTGCTTCGGCCAATAGACTCACTCTTCCCTCAAAACCGTCTTTGCGGTCATTGCCCACAGGCGAGAAGAACTTCCCTTCTTTGCCACGCAGAGTCGCTGGTGCGGTAAAGTCGAACTGAGCAGCTTTGCCGGGGGCGACAGGACTATCCAGACCAAACTCCTGGTCTCCAATCTGCATTCGGAATCCGTGAGGGGATGAGCTTTTGTTTATCACCCGAATAGTATTCGTATTGCCTGGTAAACCATCCAGAACCAAAACCAGGGTGCCAAAACCTTGTTCGTTATTACTAAATCCTTTGTCGAGGATGTAAACGGTGTGCTCTCGCTTTTCAGGCGCAGCATCGGCTTTTTGCCGTGATTGAGGCGCTGCTGCCGCATAAGAAATTACCATTAACGTAATTACCAAGAGTGTTGAATGGGTCCGCATATCTCTCCTTTCTGAAATTAAATTTCCTCCTTTTGTCGATTTACATCTCATCCTTAAAGACCAAGGGCCGCGGATTGATTGATCGTGCGCGCCGTACCGCCCGCTCCAGAGCCCGGTGCGTTTGGTGAGAGCACTCCCCGGATTTCGAGGGGCGGGCGACGGGGTTGTAACTACTTCGCTGCCCGCCCCAGGTCAGCCGCCTTGCCCGCAAAGAATGTAGTGTTGTGGAACGCTTCCTTCGCGATGGCGTCGGCCACGCTTTTCACGGCCTGCGGATCATCACCGAAAACGATGATGCGGGTATTGTGGTCCTCTACTGGAAGTGTGC
>JBEEGK010000193.1:0-2742 GCA_041166845.1 Acidobacteriaceae bacterium | reverse complement strand
GAATCAAATTTAATCTGCTGCTCAGCGCTTCGTATTGCTGAGTGACACCATTTTCGCTCATGGTTTGCTCAACGAAGGGACGAAACGCAGTAGTAAGTTGGTTGCTGGTTTTGCTTTTAAAATAATCCGTGGCGGCAGTGTCGCTTCCAGAGAGAATTTTCCGGGCGTCAGCAATGCTCATTGCGAGGATTGCATCGCCGAATATCTTTTTTGCCGAGGGTGCTGCCGCTTCCGCAGCTCGGTTCATGCTGAGAACAAAGGCATCAATTTTCGGCTGATACCCCATTGCACCAAGCACCTTCGCCGGCGATTGGAGGTTTTTTGGTAGCTGATTTTGATGGCTTGGTTGCGAAAATACCCGTTAGTCGTTCCCGTTAATTTGACGGAATTGTTCGCACCCACCCGAAGCGCTTCCTTCAGCCCAGAAGCTATTTTTGACTCGCTCATTTCACTGTTCTTATCCAATCCCAGACTCTTCGCCACTTCTTCAAATTGGGCGCAAGCTAGGGCAGGGACGTACAACAGGATTCCACCTAAGATAATGGCGCGAATAGTCATTATCGGTTCTCCTTATTGCAGCTCGGGCACTTTTAGAGGGTATCGAAGCCAATATATCAGCAGGGCGCAAGCCCGATGTCGCTCGATCACGGATGTTGGTTGTGCGCCGTTTTGTTCAGCGGCAAAAATTACTCGCTACTTTGCGGTGACGTCCGGCGGTGGAGGAAGATTCCGGTGTTTTAACCACTCCAGGCCAATGTTCTGTTTCTTGTTGGTCTTTGGAAGTGTGTCCAAATCAGGCATGAAGATTTGTAGGCCGGCCTCGGGCGTCATGCGCGTGTAACCATTCACCAATTGGTTCTGATAATTGTTGAGATCTAAATCGAACCAGGCGTCATTTGAGAGGTCCACCATAATCAGGTCCACCTCATGCATGGTCAGTTTTCCAAAATCTATGGTGCCGTTGTTGAGCCGCAGAAAATTTCTCCATTGCTCCACGCGACTAACGTCATCCTCCGCATTTCCGAAAACTTCTTCGATGTCAGGAGTCACAACCCGCACTTTGCTTAATTGCCCATGAATGTGAGGCGGCGGAAGCAATTTGAGCGTGTCGAAATAGATGTCATTGCCAGAAACTTCAACCCCAGCGATACCTTTGGGATGAAACAGGTCTGAGACGCTGATGTTTAATCCACCCAATAACCCTTTGAAAGGAATTTTGAGCACGGAGATCTTTGTAACGTGTACTTGAATGCGATTGTCAGGTGTGGCGGCGACACTTCCGAGCACTTCGACCGGCAGCGAAATAAGCTTGTGCAACGTTCCTTGCAGTTTTATTAGGTCGCCATCCGCCAGAAGGGTTATGTTTTTTAATGGCGAATTCGCCACGCCTCCAGCATTAAGGAATTTACCGATATCTCCGATGTTTGCGCGGACCACGCCACTGTTTATTTCAATTACGAATGAATCCGGATCGTCGAAACTTGGATTCGTGTTCCGCCGGGTGCGGACCATCTTTCCCTTTAGCCAGCGTACATAGATGCGAAACTCCGGTCCTTTTCGCAGCATCAGGTTGTGCGCAAAGATTGATGTGGAAGTCGAGGACGCGATCTCAGAGCCTGTAGGAGCTTGTACTACTGTCCCGGTCGAATTCGCGGAGTGCGCAGTCTGGGGGGCAATGCTCGTTGATCGAAAACGCCAAGTCACAAATATCAGTATGAGAATGCAGACAGACACGACGATCGCAAGGCGCACACGCATATCAACCTATTCTATGGGACGAGTTGGCTGTCGCGACGGGGGTGCTCGTTCCAGGAAGGATTCGAATCGAATTGCGCTACACCGAAGTGGCCTGAATCGTCAGAACTCGAAATATCGTGCAGACTTTTCCACGCGAGCGACACCATCGGTGCCGGTTGCCGGCAGCAACCCCACGACTCCGCTCAACGATTCCCATGCGCTCTGGTTCAGTGCTGGGTCCGAAGCTACCAGGTCGCGAATCATGTCCCATGCAGCAACGTTGAGGGCGCCCTCGGGAGGTGGGCCCATGGCGAGAGAGACCGAACATTGCGGGCAGAAAGAAATTCCCTGGGCAGCGGATTTCTGGCGCGGCTTGACGCCAACGGTTTGCGCGAACATATAGAGGGCGACAGATTTCTGTCCGCTTCCAAGTTCGCAGTTACAGCGTAGACAGTGCGCGATCTCCATATCTCTCCACGGAAATACTGAAGGTAAATACTGGCTTTTTCTTGTCCTGCAACGCAAGTGCGTAGAAAGGTTCCCAAAATCCCAACCGGAACCAATCTGGGCTCTAGCAAGGAACAAACAGTATCATGCACCCTGTGATGATGAGTGCCGACTCGAGTAGAAGCCGCGACTTGCCTTCTAGCATGCAGCCGTCAGGATGGAAGCCATCCACAAAAACTGCCAGCTTCGTCCGGCTATCGCAGCTTCGCAAATTACGCGAGTGCGAACAGGTGGCAGCCGTTTGTTATCGCATGCGCAGAGGAGATATTGAATTCCTGCTGGTGCAGACGCGCGGTGGCGGCCGCTGGACTTTCCCTAAGGGCAGCACCGAACCAGGTTTGACCCACGCTCAGGCGGCGGCCCTCGAAGCCTTCGAAGAGGCGGGAGTTCATGGCCGGATTGAAGAGGTTTCGTTCGCCCGGTATGTTCTTCGCAGACGACGCAATGCTGGCAAGCCGGGCGCAAGATCCGCATGGGACGAACTTTGTATCAACGCTC